>CAJNCC010000006.1:0-131055 GCA_905221165.1 bacterium | reverse complement strand
TCATCATAAGTTAATTTCATAATAAAAACACCCCAAAAGTTAGATTTTTTCTGTCTAACTTTTGGGGTGCAGTTCAGTACTGACGTTTTTTTGTATGCTTATTTTGATTTGATATAGTTGATACCATCTGCTTTTGGTGCGACTGCTTTTCCAAAGAAGGCTGCCAAGACAAGAATTGTCAAAACATAAGGTGCGATTTGAAGATAGACCGCAGGCACTCCTTGTAGGAATGGCAATTGAGATCCGATAACAGCCAAACTTTGTGAAAGTCCAAAGAAGAGACTAGATAGCATGGCTCCGATTGGATTCCATTTCCCGAAAATCATCGCAGCAAGGGCGATAAATCCAGGTCCAACAATAGTTGTTACTGAAAAGTTAACTGAGATGGATTGAGCATAAATCGCTCCGCCAATTCCACCTAGGAAACCTGAAATGATAACTCCTAGATATCTCATCTTGTAGACGTTGATTCCCAAGGTGTCCGCTGCTTGAGGATGTTCACCGACAGAGCGAAGACGAAGACCAAAGCGAGTCTTAAAGAGAATAAACCAAGCAAGGAATGAGAAGGCAATCGCGATATAACCTAGCAGACTTGTTGATTTGAAGAAGATATCACCAATCACTGGGATATTGGCCAAGACTGGGAAATCAAAGCGTCCAAAAGTTTGACTTAGGTTGTCGGTTTGTCCTTTGTTATAAAGAACTTTCACTAAGAAAACAGCCAAGGCAGGCGCCATTAAGTTCAATACCGTACCGCTGACAACATGGTCTGCACGGAAATGAACCGTCGCTGCTGCGTGGATGATAGAGAAGAGACCACCAACCAATCCTGCTACAAGCAAGGATAGCCATGGAGTTGCTGCTCCAAATTGTTCTGCAAATTCAAGGTTAAAGACAACTCCAGAAAAGGCACCCATAACCATAATTCCTTCAAGGCCGACGTTTACCACACCACCACGTTCAGAGAAAACACCACCGATACTTGTAAAGATGAGGGGCGCTGAGTAAATCAGCATAGAAGACACCAAGAGGGTGAGCAAGGTTGTAATAGACATCTTTACTTACCTCCTTTAACTTGTTTTTTCGGTTTGACAAAGCGTTCGATAAGATAATGAACACTGACAAAGAAGATAATAGACGCTGTTACAATGCTGACAAGCTCAGACGGTACCTGCGCCGCATTCATACCTGGGGCTCCAACTTGGAGAACACCAAACAGGAAGGCTGCAAAGAGAATACCAATTGGTGAGTTTGCTGCAAGTAGACTAACTGCCATACCGTTAAATCCGACAGCTAATGACGCCCCTTGAACATAGACGTTCTGGAAGGTTCCAAGCCCTTCTACAGCTCCACCAAGACCTGCCAAGGCACCTGAAATAATCATTGATAGGATGATAGTCCGCTTGGCAGAAATACCTGCATATTCTGAAGCATGTGGATTAAGACCAACTGCACGAATTTCAAAACCAAGGGTTGTTTTCTTGAGCATAAACCAAATGACTGCAACAGCAATGATGGCAAAGAAAATACCAATATTCATCCGCGAGTTACCAGTCAACTCAGCCAACCAAGGTGTCTGATAGGTTGCATTAGCCCCGACACGAATGGTCGAATCTGTACTTTGCATAAAGTCTTTAGGGAAGGCATGGATAAAGGCATTTCCTACATACAAGACAATGTAGTTCATCATGATGGTTACGATAACCTCTGACGTCCCTAGATAGGCTCTAAGAATACCCGGAATCGCTCCGACAATCCCTCCAGCGATCAAGGCAATCACGATAGTCGCTAGAATCATCAAGGGACGGGGCATATCTGGATGCGACAGGGCAAACCAACCACTGAGAATCCAACCTGCCAAAGCCTGACCAGGAAGCCCGACGTTAAAGAAACCTGCACGACTGGCAACAGCAAAACCAAGACCAATCAAGACCAAAGGACCCATAGCACGGAAGATTTCACCAATCCCACGCAGGCTACCAAAGGCTGTATAGAACAATTCTTCGTAGCCCCAGATGGCATCATAACCAAAGATCCACATGACAATGGCTCCAAGTAAAATTCCTAGGAAGACAGAAATCAAGGGAACCGAAATTTGTTGTAATTTTTTAGACATCACTCTTCTCCTTTCCCAAGTTTCCACCAGCCATCAAGACACCAAGTTCTTGTTTATTGGTTGTTTCTGGTGATACAATACCTTGAATCTTACCATCGTGGATAACGGCAATCCGGTCTGAGACGTTTAAAATCTCATCCAATTCAAAGCTGACAACAAGAACAGCCTTACCATTATCACGCTCTTCAATCAAGCGCTTGTGGATATATTCAATGGCACCGACATCCAAGCCACGAGTAGGCTGGCTGACGATAAGGAGATCAGGATCACGATCAATTTCACGAGCAATAATTGCTTTTTGTTGATTTCCTCCTGAAAGTGCAGCTGCAGGAACAAATTCGCTGGCAGCACGAACATCAAACTCTTCCATTAGCTTTTTAGCATAAGAAGTAATATTTGAATAGTTCAAAATTCCATTTTTACTATGTGGTTCTTTGTAGTAGGTTTGAAGGGCAATATTTTCAGAAATCATCATTTCCAAAATCAAGCCATCACGGTGACGGTCTTCTGGAACGTGCCCAACACTCAACTCTGTAATCTGACGTGGGTGCAAGCCTACAATTGAATCACCTTTTAGCTCAATGCTACCAGATTCAACCTTGCGAAGACCTGTAATGGCTTGAATTAGTTCAGACTGACCATTTCCATCAATCCCCGCAATACCAACAATCTCTCCAGAACGAACATCTAAGGACAGATTTTTAACAGCTGGAACACCTCGGTTTTCATTGACCACCAAGTCTTTAATAGACAAGACCACTTCTTTTGGTTGAGAGGCTTGCTTCTCTGTTTTAAAGGAAACAGAACGTCCTACCATCATTTCTGCCAAATCAGCATTGGTAGCTCCTGCAATTTCGACAGTTTCAATTGATTTCCCACGACGGATAACTGTAACACGGTCAGAAACTGCTCGAATTTCATCCAACTTATGAGTGATTAAAATAATTGATTTTCCTTCTTTGACAAGATTTTTCATAATAGCCATCAACTCATCAATTTCTGACGGAGTCAAGACAGCCGTTGGTTCATCAAAGATAAGGATATCAGCTCCCCGATAAAGGGTTTTTAAAATTTCTACACGTTGTTGGGCTCCAACTGAGATATCTGCTACCTTGGCAGAAGGGTCAACAGCTAAGCCATAACGTTCAGAAAGAGCCTTGATTTCTTTGCTAGCTCCAGCGATATCTAGCACACCATTTTTAGTCAATTCACTTCCTAAAATGATGTTTTCAGCCACTGTGAAGGCTTCTACCAACATAAAGTGCTGGTGAACCATCCCGATTCCCAAGCTAGCTGCTTTAGATGGTGAGTCGAGGTTGACAACCTGACCGTTGACCGCGATTTCACCACTGGTTGGTTCAAGAAGCCCTGCTAACATGTTCATGAGCGTGGACTTACCAGCCCCATTTTCTCCTAAAAGTGCATGAATTTCACCTTTTCGTAGGTGCAAGTTGATTTTGTCGTTGGCAACAAATTCACCAAACACCTTGGTAATATCACGCATCTCAATGACATTTTCGTGTGCCATGTGCTCTTCCTTTCAGAGTCTTATTTTATTTCAATAAAACTTGCTAGTTTATCTAGTAGCAAGCTTTACTGAGACAAAATGACTTTGTCTCAACTCTTAAAAAAGCGGCCGAGGGCCGCTTCCTAAGAAATGACTTCCATCCATTATTTTTCAGGAACTTTTACGCTTCCATCAAGGATTTTAGCTTTAGCATCTTCAACAGCTTTTTTACCTTCTTCTGAAAGGTTTGTTACTGCTAAGTCAACCCCTTTATCTTTCAATGAGTAAACGATCACTTGACCACCAGGGAATTCACCTTTTTCTGCCTTGTTAGCAATATCTTTTACAGTTGTACCAACTTGTTTCAAAGTAGATACAAGAACGAAGTTTGATTCTTTGCCATCTTTAGAAGTGTACTTACCTTCTGCTACTTGGTCACGGTCAACACCGATAACCCAAACTTTTTCACTTTCAGAACGGCTTTCATTGAGTGATTTTGCTTCTGCAAAGACACCAGCACCTGTTCCACCTGCTGCTTGATAAACAACGTCTGCACCAGCTGCGTATTGTGCTGCTGCAATTGTTTTACCTTTAGCAGCATCACCAAATGAACCAGCATAGTCAACTTGTACTTTGATAGATGGATCTACTGACTCAACACCAGCTTTAAATCCAGCTGCAAAACGTGAGATAACTTCAGACTCAATACCACCTACAAAACCAACTTGTTTTGTTTTAGTTGTTTTAGCCGCTGCAACACCCGCAAGGTAAGCAGCTTCGTTATCGGCAAATGTTACACTAGCAACATTCTTTTGATCTTTAATCACATCATCAATCAAGACATAGTTCAAGTCAGAGTGGTCTTTTGCTGCTTCTTCAACCGCATTGTGAAGGGCAAAACCAACACCGAAGATTAGGTTGTAACTTCCAGCCGCTTGTTGCAAGTTGTTAGCATAGTCAGCTTCACTTGTTGATTGGAAGTAAGTGAAACCTTTATCTTTTGCAAGATTGTGTTCTTTACCCCAAGCCTGCAAACCTTCCCAAGCTGATTGGTTGAATGATTTGTCATCAACACCACCAGTATCAGTGACGATTGCTGCTTTTGTCTTCACATCAGAAGATGAATCTGCCTTACGAGAAGAGCGGTTACCACATGCAGCAAGTCCAACTGCTGCCACTGCAACTAGACCAAGGCCTAGCCATTGTTTCTTGTTCATTACTGAACCTCCTAAATAAGATGTGCAACGATGTTGCAAGTATGGATTGGTTGGCCACAAGGACCGTGCCACTCAAAGAGCGACTCAGACTAATTTAAGTCTGTAAAAGAATATGGAAGTAATTCCCCGACCGTCATCTCGACCGTCGATTTATCTTTTGCGACTAAGGTCACTTTTAGATCTTGTTCAAAAAATTCGACCATTACTTGGCGACAAGCACCACATGGTGAGATTGGTTTTTCAGTTTGACCATAAACAATCAGCTCTGAAAATTCTCTTTGTCCTTCAGATACAGCCTTAAAAATGGCTGTTCTCTCACCGCAATTGGTCAAAGGATAGCTAGCATTTTCGATATTCACTCCCGTATAAACACTTCCGTCTTTTGCCACTAAAACTGCTCCAATAGGAAAGTGAGAATAGGGGACATAGGCATGTTTGCTGGTTTCAATTGCCAGTTCAATCAACTCAGTAGTCGCCATCTGCCAATTCTCCTTTTAGAATTGCTACCCCAGCTGACGTTCCGATACGTGTCGCACCTGCTTCCACAAAAGCAAGAGCATCTGCATAAGAACGAGCTCCACCAGCAGCCTTGACACCCATTTCAGGTCCAACTGTTTCACGCATTAATGTAACATCTGCTACCGTCGCACCACCAGTTGAAAAGCCAGTAGATGTTTTAACAAAATCAGCTCCCGCTTTTTGGGCCAATTGGCAAGCCACAACTTTTTCTCGGTCTGTCAGAAGGCAAGCTTCAATAATGACTTTCACTAACTTGTCACCACTTGCTTCTACTACTGCGCGAATATCCGACTCAACCAAATCAAGATTACCTGTTTTGAGAGCTCCAACATTGATCACCATATCAATCTCATCTGCACCATTTTGGATAGCTTCTTTTGTTTCAAAAGCTTTCACAGTTGAAGTTGTTGCTCCCAAGGGGAAACCTACTACTGTGCAGACCTTGACATCTGTGCCTTCAAGCCCTTTTTTAGCATGTTCAACCCAGGTCGGATTAACGCAAACACTGGCAAAATCATACTCTCTAGCTTCAGACAACAAACAATCAATTTGATTTTCTGTCGCATCTTGTTTCAAAAGTGTATGATCGATATATTTATTTAATTTCATATTCGGATTCTCCTGCAGTTTATGAGATTATTTCTATAATTTCTCGTAAACTTTGCACGCTATCATTTATTTTAACATATTTTTGAAAATCTGTAACTAGCTGAGGAGAATTTTTTCCATTTGTGTATACTTTTGCAACAATTTCTCCCTTTTGAACGGAATCTCCAACTTTCTTTTCAAAAACAATTCCTGTTTCATAGTCCAAGGCATCAGACTTGACTGCACGGCCTGCCCCCAGTCTCATAGCATAAAGCCCAAATTCCATGGCTGGAAGAGCTGAAATGACACCCGTTTCCTGGGCAGGGATTTCCACCATATGGGCTACATTTACAGGACGATAGAGGTCTTCCAAGTCTCCACCTTGGGCTCGGACCATTTCCTCAAACTTAGCCAGTGCCTTACCATTCTCAAGATGTTGGCGAACTTCTTCAACTGTCTTGTTAACATTTGCCAGGCCAAGCATAATTTGAGCCAATTCACAGATAAAGTGGGTAATATCCTGACGGCCTTGACCTTGTAAAATCTCCAATGCTTCAAGGATCTCCAGACGATTTCCAATAGCACGCCCTAAAGGCTGGCTCATATCCGTAATCACTGCTACCGTCTTTCGACCAACTGCCTTACCAAGTTCCACCATGGTTTGAGCCAACTCACGCGCCTCATCAACCGTCTTCATGAAGGCACCCTCACCGACAGTCACGTCTAGCAAAATAGCATCCGCCCCTGCCGCAATTTTCTTGCTCATCACCGAACTCGCAATCAAAGGAATCGTGTCGACAGTTGCGGTCACATCACGAAGGGCGTAGAGAAGCTTATCTGCTTTGACAAGCTGGTCTGATTGCCCAATGACAGATACACCAATGTCCTGTACCTGACGAATAAAATCCTCTTGACTACGCTCTACTTGATAGCCCTTAATGGACTCCAATTTATCAATTGTCCCACCAGTATGGCCGAGACCACGACCACTCATTTTTGCCACAGGCACACCAAAGCTGGCAACAAGAGGAGCCAAAATCAAGGTCACCTTATCACCAACACCACCCGTAGAATGCTTGTCAACCTTAACCCCATCAATAACGGATAAATCAAACTCTTGCCCTGTCTTGACCATCTTCATAGTTAGGTCAGATATTTCTCGAGTCGTCATTCCTTTGAAATAAACAGCCATAGCAAAGGCAGACATCTGATAATCAGGGACAGTTCCTGACACATAACCTTCTACCAGCCATTCAATTTCACTCGAAGTCAATTCTTGACCGTCTCGTTTCTTTTGAATTAAATCAACTGCTCTCATTCGTTCACACTTCTAAGGATATAGTATCCCTTATCTTTTTTGACGATTTCACAATTGCCAAACACCTCTTCCATCTTGGACTTAGCACTTGGGGCCCCTTGTTTTTTCTGGATAACGATTGTTAAATCTCCACCAGTTTCCAAGAAATCTTTACTTTTCTCAATGATTTCATGAACCACTTGCTTGCCCGCACGGATAGGAGGATTGGAAATGACATGGTCAAATTTCCCTTTAACTTGTTCATAAATATTGGACTGGAAAATCATCGCTTCTACTTTATTTCGTTCAGCATTTTGTCGCGCCAAATCCAAGGCACGATTATTGATATCGACCATGGTCGCCTGAACTCCATAAGCCTTAGCTAAGGACAAACCCAAAGGCCCGTAACCACAGCCTACATCAAGGACAGTTTCTCCTTGATTGACCTCAAGACACTTGAGCAAAAGTTGACTGCCAAAGTCAACCATTTTCTTGCTAAAAACACCCGCATCCGTCAAAAAGGTCATTTTTTCTCCCAACAAGTCCACTCTCAACTCATGAATGTCGTGAGCAGCGTCAGGATTTTCTGCATAATACATTTTACTCATGAAACTATTTTACCATAATTTGACTTAAATTGTAAATCGTTTACAAATTGATCATAAAACGAAAAAGACTGAAGAAAGCTAGTAGGTAAAACCTTTTCTTCAATCTCTTTCAACACTTATAGATAAATGATAAACCATTTAGAACCATAAATATCATAGTCAGGATAAAACAATAAGTTTGTCATCTATAATCAGACACATTTTTATTACTATTGCTTAACCTTCAAATACTTAATTATCAACAGGATTCCCAATAAGATGTTTAGATAAAAGCCCAACTGATAAGTTTGTGTCAGAATTTCCAAACTTGTCCAAAGGCGTATCAAATCTTCTAGCGACATGCGGAAGAAATAACCCTCTGTAGCAATCCATAGAACTAAGAAGACATAACTACCAGCAGCAAGCCATTTCGTCCACCGTTTTTTTAGGAAGAAAGCAATCAAGAGCGAACAGATAAAGATAGCTGTTACAATAGCATGTTCCATCAAAAAAGTAAAACCGTAATAGATTTCCACAAAGCGTCTACCATTATCCGCATTGGCTCCTTTTAAAAAAGGTAGTGCAAAACTTAAAATAAAACAGAGTTCCAATATGTAACGTTTTAAGATTTTCATAGTACACCTCCTATAAGTTGTGAACTAAAAAGCCCCCTTTATAAGTTTATAAATCAGTAGGAACTATCTCCTACTTCATCAATAAATTGGTCAACCTCTATCTACCTCTATTATACGATATTGGCTTACTATCATCAAGAAACCGCTTTATTTTTTTAGCTTTTTATGGTATGATAAACAAAATATCTAGGGGAAAACAAATGACAAACGAATTTTTACATTTTGAAAAAATCAGTCGCCAGACTTGGCAATCTTTACATCGAAAGACAACACCTCCTTTGACAGAAGAGGAATTAGAATCCATCAAGAGTTTTAATGACCAGATTAGCTTGCAGGATGTTACCGATGTCTATCTTCCCCTAGCCCATCTCATCCAGATTTACAAACGTACCAAGGATGATTTGGCCTTTTCAAAAGGAATTTTCCTTCAACGTGAAAGCAAATCCCAGCCTTTTATCATTGGGGTTTCTGGGAGTGTTGCTGTTGGAAAATCCACAACCAGTCGCCTACTTCAAATCCTACTGTCCCGTACACTTACAGATGCTAGGGTTGAGTTGGTAACAACTGATGGCTTTCTCTATCCCAACCAGACCTTGATTGAGCAAGGGATTCTAAATCGTAAGGGATTTCCTGAAAGCTATGATATGGAAGCTCTTCTCAACTTCTTGGACCGCATCAAAAATGGACAAGATGTAGATATTCCTGTCTATTCTCATGAAGTCTACGACATCGTACCCGAGGAAAAGCAAAGCGTCAAAGCTGCTGATTTTGTCATTGTTGAGGGAATAAATGTCTTTCAAAATCCACAAAACGAGCGTCTCTACATTACTGACTTCTTTGACTTTTCCATCTATGTTGATGCTGCAGTTGATGACATCGAGAGTTGGTATCTGGACCGTTTCTTGAAGATGCTGAGCCTAGCCCAAAACGACTCTGATAGCTACTATTATCGTTTTACACAAATGCCGATTGGGGAAGTGGAATCCTTTGCCCATCAGGTCTGGACCAGTATCAATCTCACAAATCTACAAAATTATATTGAACCAACTAGAAATCGTGCGGAAGTGATTCTTCATAAAACAAAGAACCATGAAATCGATGAAATTTACTTAAAAAAATAATTTTCCCTTGTCAAAACGTAAGTTTTCAGATATAATGGTATAGTTAGTAAATATGGAGGTAAGAACATTGGCAAACATTAAATCAGCTATCAAACGCGCTGAATTGAACGTTAAACAAAACGAAAAGAACTCAGCTCAAAAATCAGCTATGCGTACTGCTATCAAAGCTTTCGAAGCAAACCCATCTGAAGAACTTTTCCGTGCTGCTAGCTCAGCTATCGATAAAGCAGAAACTAAAGGTTTGATTCACAAAAACAAAGCAAGCCGCGACAAAGCTCGTCTTTCAGCTAAACTTGCTAAATAAGAAACAGTCCATAGAGGCTGTTTTTTTGTCTCCAAATACGAAAAGGTAGAAAATGAAAATCGTAATTATCGGATATTCTGGTGCTGGTAAGTCAACTCTAGCAGAAAACTTATCTAACTACTACTCCATTCCAAAACTTCACATGGACACACTCCAATTTCAACCCGGTTGGCAAGACAGTGACCGCGAATGGATGTTGGATGAGATGAAAAACTTTCTCACTAAGCATGAAGCTTGGGTTATTGATGGTAATTATTCTTGGTGTTTCTATAAGGAAAGAATGCAGGATGCTGACCAAATCATCTTTCTTAATTTTTCGCCATTGACCTGTCTCTTTCGAGCCTTTAAACGATACCTCAAATACCGAGGCAAGGTCAGAGAAAGTATGGCAGCTGGTTGTCCAGAACAATTTAATTGGGAGTTTATCAGATGGATTCTCTGGGACGGACGGAGCAAATCCGCTAAGGAACGCTACAAGTGGGTTCAAGAAACCTATCCAGATAAAGTTGTCATCCTCAGATCACAAAAGGAGATAGACCACTTCTTAGAAAATCTCGCACATAACAAGAAAAACCAACGTGGATAACGTTGGTTTTTTTACTTTTACCCAATCACACTTCCATTTGGTACAGCTGGATCAACTGTGAGAAGGGTTAATTTTCCATCATGTTCAGCTGATAAGATCATACCTTGGCTGACATATTTCTTCATCATCTTACGAGGTTTGAGGTTAGCAACAATTTGGACTTTCTTACCGACCAATTCTTGTTCATTTGGATAGTATTTTGCAATTCCTGAGAGGATTTGACGATCTTCACCATCACCAGCATCCAAGCGGAATTGAAGCAACTTATCTGAACCTTCTACTTTAAACACTTCTTTGACTTCTGCGACACGGATTTCGACCTTGTCAAAGTCTTCAAACTTGATTTCTTCCTTGTTTAGTTTGAGTTCAACTTCGTCTGGATTCCATTCTTTTTCCACGGCTGGCTTGTTGCCTTCCATTTGTTCCTTGATATAGGCGATTTCTTCTTCCATATCCAGACGTGGGAAGATTGGTGTTCCTTTGGCAACTACAGTCACATCTTCTGGGAAGTCAGCCAAGCTCAAGTTTTCAAGGCTTGCTACTTCTTCCAAGCCAAGTTGATTCAAGACTGCACGACTTGTTTCCATCATAAATGGCTCAATCAAGTGAGCAACGACACGAAGGCTAGCTGCCAAGTGACTCATGACACTTGCTAAGTGGTCACGAAGTGCTTCATCCTTAGCCAAGACCCATGGAGCTGTCTCGTCAATGTATTTGTTAGTACGAGAGATCAGAGTCCAAACTGCTTCAAGGGCACGTGGGTAGTCAACTGCTTCCATGTATTTATGGTAATCAGCAATTGATTCAGCAGCTACTTGAGCAAGAGCATGATCAAACTCTGTCACGCCCTCTTCATAGGCTGGGATTTGCCCATCAAAGTACTTGTTAATCATAGAAACCGTACGGTTGAGGAGGTTTCCAAGGTCATTGGCCAATTCGTAGTTGATACGGCCGACATAGTCTTCTGGAGTGAAGGTTCCGTCTGAACCAACTGGAAGGCTACGCATGAGGTAGTAACGCAGTGGGTCCAGTCCATAGCGCTCTACCAACATTTCAGGATAAACGACATTCCCTTTAGACTTAGACATTTTGCCGTCTTTCATGACGAACCAACCGTGAGCAATCAAACGATCTGGCAATTTGATATCCAACATCATAAGAAGGATTGGCCAGTAGATGGAGTGGAAACGAAGGATGTCTTTTCCTACCATGTGGAAGACTGTTCCATTCCAGAACTTGTCAAAGTTACCATGTTCATCTTGACCGTAGCCAAGAGCTGTCGCATAGTTAAGAAGGGCATCAATCCAAACGTAAACAACGTGTTTTGGATTTGATGGAACTGGTACTCCCCATGTAAAGGTTGTACGAGAAACTGCCAAATCCTCTAAACCTGGCTCGATAAAGTTGCGAAGCATTTCATTCAGACGACCATCTGGAGTGATAAATTCAGGATGGGACTTGAAAAATTCCACCAAACGGTCTTGGTACTTGCTAAGGCGAAGGAAGTATGATTCTTCAGAAACCCATTCCACTTCGTGACCTGATGGAGCAATACCACCAGTTACATTTCCAGCTTCGTCACGGAATACTTCCGCAAGCTGGCTTTCTGTAAAGAATTCCTCATCTGATACTGAGTACCAACCAGAGTATTCACCCAAGTAAATATCATCTTGAGCAAGCAAGCGCTCAAATACTTGAGCCACTACTTTTTCATGGTAATCATCCGTTGTACGGATGAATTTATCGTATGAGATATCGAGTAATTGCCATAGTTCTTTGACTCCAACTGCCATCCCATCAACATAGGCTTGAGGTGTAATTCCAGCTTCTTCCGCTTTCTGCTGGATTTTTTGGCCGTGCTCATCAAGACCTGTCAAATAAAAGACATCGTAGCCCATCAAGCGTTTGTAACGTGCTAAAACATCACAGGCAATGGTTGTGTAGGCAGATCCGATATGAAGTTTTCCAGATGGATAGTAAATCGGCGTTGTAATATAAAAATTCTTTTCAGACATAATTTTTCCTTTCCAGGCAAATGAAACCTGTTTTTCTAACACTTCATTATATCATATTTTTACTGATTTTCGATAGGGAAATCCATACAAAAAACAAGATAGACGAGTGTCCATCTTGTTTATTCTATTCATAACGAAGGGCTTCAATTGGATCAAGTTTCGATGCCTTGTTGGCTGGCAAAACTCCAAAAATCATACCCACGCTAGCCGAAACTGCAAGACTAAATAGGGCAACTGGGATTGATACTCCTACTTCTATACCAGCTATCAATCCTTGCAAGAGTAGACCAGCTATAGCGGTTAAGCCTGTCGCAATGGTTAGACCAATAACTCCACCAAGCAAGGTCAAAATCATGGATTCAATCAAAAACTGAATTAAAATATTGGCACGCGTTGCACCCAAAGCCTTACGGAGGCCAATCTCACGGGTACGCTCTGTCACCGAAACAAGCATAATGTTCATAACACCAGTCCCTCCAACAAAGAGGGAAATCCCCGCAATGGCACTAATAATCGTAGTTATAAAGCCGAACATTTGTTGAACTTCGTTGAAGGCTTCTGTTGCATCTGCTACCTGATACTCCCCTTGTTGGAGACCAGCAATCTCCGTCATTCTTCTTGCCAACTCTGGCCCCAAAGTCTGGCTCAAGCTGGTATCATTAACACGAAAGACAATATTTGAAATCTCGTCTGTGTTAAAATTGACCGCAAGAGAAATATTAGTCGTAATTGGTAGTCCTCCGACTCCAAAGGTTTTTGCAGCCTTAGCTTCTTTACTTTCATAGACACCAATAACACGGTAGCTGATTTCATTTACTTCAACAATCTGATTGAGTGCATCTTTTGCTGAACCAAAAAGGCTCTTGGCTAGTTCATCATCTAGGACAATCACACTTGCAAAATCTTTATAATCTTGCTCTCTAAGACCACGACCTTCAATGATTTCATTTTCGACCGCATCCATATAAGTGACATTTCCACCTGTCATGTTAGCGTGTTCGACCTTTTTATCCTTATAGGTTAAGGTAACATTCATCGAGTTGGTTAAATAGTAGCTATCCACTCCCTTGAGATTAGCAGCTTCCTTGACCCAAGCTTCTTGAGGTTTTGGTGGTTCAACAAAAATTTCTTCTTCTTTCCCAGAAACTGTCAAAGCTGATTGTTTTTGGGTAAAAGAACCATCTTTACTTTTAATTGGCGAGAAAAAAACATGAATATTCTTCTGTGACTTGGTCATGTTTTTATTGACCTGACGAGACATGGAATCACCTAGAGCCATAATCACAACAACTGAGGAAACACCGATAACAATCCCAATCATAGTGAGAAAAGAACGCATCTTGTGGGCCATAATGGATGAAAAGGCAAATTTCAGATTCTGCATCTTAGTTTTCCTCCTTTTCTAACTGAGCACTATCAGATGAAATAACTCCATCTCGAATGACAATCTGGCGTTTGGCATAAGCAGCGATCTCAGGCTCATGCGTTACCATGATAATGGTTGTTCCTTCTTTATTTAGTTCAACCAATAGTTGCATGATTTGATTACCTGTTTTGGTATCCAAGGCTCCTGTCGGTTCGTCCGCTAGGATAATAGAAGGATTGTTTACCAAGGCACGCGCAATAGCCACACGTTGCTTTTGACCACCAGATAATTCTGAAGGCAAATGGTGACTACGTTCAGTCAATTCAACCTTATCTAGATATTCCTCAGCTAACTTGCGCCGTTTTGAAGCTGAAACTCCTGCGTAAATCAAGGGTAATTCTACATTTTGCAGAGCATTAAGTTTGGATAGAAGAAAGAACTGTTGAAAAACAAATCCAATCTCTTGATTTCGAACTTTGGCTAGTTGTTTTTCACCAAGTCCAGCCACTTCTTGGCCTTCAAGATAATACTCTCCACTGGTTGGTGTATCCAACATGCCAATGGTATTCATGAGGGTTGACTTACCTGAACCGGAAGGTCCCATGATGGCGACAAACTCACCCTCATTCACTTCTAGGTTGATATTTTTAAGAACCTGCAGTTCTTGGTCACCGTTACGGTAGCTTCTGCAGATATTTTTTAGACTAATTAGTTGCTTCATCAGCCTTCACCTCTTTTCCTTCCTCTAGAGAAGACGTTGGGTTACTGATGACCTTGACTCCATTTGTCAGACCTGAAGTGATTTCTTGGTTGTCTGCATCAGCATTGCCCAAACCAACTTCCACTTTCTTAGCCTTTTTCTGCTCGTCAAGCACCCAGACATAGTTCTTATCATTTTCAGTCACAACACTTGTTAGAGGAACCAAAATGGCTTTACTCTTATTCTTGACCTCAACACTTACTGAGAATCCTTGTTTCAAATCACCGATTTCACTTGTAACATCGATGGTATATGGATATTTAGAACCAGAATTACCACCTGCTGCGGCAGTAGCTGCACTTGCTGCTTCACCATTGTTTTTAGGGTAGTCAGAAATGTAGCTAATCTTACCAGTCCAGCTCTTATCTTGGTAAACTTTAGAAGTAAAGGTTACTTCTTGTCCTACAGAGAGGTTGGCAAGGTTATATTCAGATAGTTCCCCCTTAACTTGCAAGTTTTCATTACTTACGACATGAACGACTACTTGGCTAGCTCCAGTTGGAGATTTAGAAACATTACGGTTGACTTCGACCACAGTTCCCTCTAAGGTACTGAGAACCGTCATTGCATCCAACTGACTTTGAGCCTTGCTTAATTGCGCTGCTGCATCTGCACGAGCATCACGGGCATCACCCAACTGAGCGTCAATAGAAGCAACAGAATTTCCAGCCACTGGAGTTGGGCTTTGCACCGTTGCATCTTCTCCTCCTGCTGGCGCAGAGACTTGAGGAGTCGGAGCTGAAGCAGCTTCATTTCGTGCTTGATTGAGTTCATTGATATGACGATCTGCCTTAGCTACTGCTCGACTCGCTGAATCATAGGCCGCCTGGGCTTCTGAACTACTGTACTTGACTAAAGCCTGCCCTTCGCTGACCTTATCACCCACAGAAACAAGGATTTCATCTAAATCTCCCTTACTAGCATCAAAATAAACATATTGTTCATTTTTTGCTGTTACTGTCCCTGACAATAAAACAGAGGATGCGACGCTGCCTTCCTTGGCAACAACAAGATGAGTAGGCTCATCTTTTACAGCAGTCTGAGAAGGTTGTCTAAAGAGTAAAATGCCCCCAGCCCCCAATACAACTACACTGGCAGCACCGATTGCTGCATACAATTGCCACTTTTTAGCTTTACGATTCTTCTTCATAATGAAACTCCTTTTTGATTTAAAGTCCTTAACAATATTATATAAAAATTAGCAAATATAAACAATAACAGTTCAGAACGAAATAATGACATTTCAGGATTTGATTATTGTTCGGAATCTATTTTTATTACCATTGTACTAGTTATATAATACACTTTATTTTTATTTTTTGCAAGCCTTTTCTTTAATTTTTTTGAACGTAGCAGATTTTTGCAATCAGATAAAAAAAAAGATAGAATATGACTATCAAAAAATGACACTCTACTATTTAAAAGAGTATAAAGGAGTTTTAAATGAGAGAATATGATATCATTGCTATCGGTGGAGGTAGTGGAGGAATTGCTACCATGAACCGTGCTGGTGAACACGGAGCCAAAGCGGCCGTTATTGAGGAAAAGAAACTAGGTGGAACCTGTGTCAACGTCGGTTGTGTTCCTAAAAAAATCATGTGGTACGGTGCACAAATTGCTGAGACTTTCCATCAATTTGGAGAAGACTACGGCTTTAAGACTACTGATCTTAACTTTGACTTTGCAACCCTACGTCGCAATCGTGAAGCTTACATCGATCGCGCTCGTTCTTCTTATGATGGCAGTTTTAAACGCAACGGTGTAGACTTGATTGAAGGTCATGCTGAATTTGTAGATTCTCATACTGTTAGCGTAAATGGTGAACTGATTCGTGCCAAACATATTGTGATTGCTACTGGTGCCCATCCAAGTATTCCAAATATTCCTGGTGCTGAGTTAGGTGGCTCTTCTGATGATGTATTCGCTTGGGAAGAATTGCCAGAGTCAGTTGCTATTTTAGGCGCGGGTTATATCGCAGTTGAATTGGCTGGCGTACTCCACACCTTTGGTGTCAAGACAGATCTCTTTGTTCGTCGTGATCGTCCTTTACGTGGTTTTGATTCTTACATCGTTGAAGGTCTGGTCAAGGAAATGGAAAGAACAAACTTACCACTTCATACTCACAAAGTCCCTGTCAAGTTAGAAAAAACTGCTGAGGGCATTACCATTCATTTCGAAGATGGTACTAGTCACACAGCTAACCAAGTTATCTGGGCTACAGGTCGCCGTCCAAACGTTAAGGGCTTGCAACTTGAAAAAGCTGGAGTAACTCTGAACGAACGTGGCTTTATCCAAGTGGATGAATACCAAAATACTGTTATTGAAGGAATCTACGCTCTAGGTGATGTAACAGGCGAAAAAGAACTAACTCCAGTTGCTATCAAGGCTGGACGTACTTTGTCTGAACGTCTCTTTAACGGCAAAACAACTGCAAAAATGGACTACTCAACTATTCCAACTGTTGTCTTTTCACACCCTGCTATCGGAACTGTTGGTTTGACAGAAGAACAAGCTATCAAAGAATATGGTCAAGACCAAATCAAGGTTTACAAATCAAGCTTTGCATCTATGTACTCTGCCGTTACTAGCAATAGACAAGAATCCCGTTTCAAATTGATCACAGCTGGTTCAGAAGAAACAGTTGTCGGACTTCATGGAATTGGCTACGGCGTTGATGAAATGATTCAAGGATTTGCCGTTGCTATCAAAATGGGAGCAACCAAGGCAGACTTTGATGCAACTGTGGCGATTCACCCAACTGCATCTGAAGAATTTGTAACTATGCGTTAATCGAAATAAAAGAAGCTGATACAAATGTGTCTGCTTCTTTTTTTATGTCTTACAAATCTACAAAAAAATTATCCAACTTAACCAATAAGCAAAATCGGCCGTTACAGTTTTTGTTACCTTTAGTTTATAAATAGGTTGACAATAATTACTCTACGAGTATAATAGTTACTATACATCAGAAAAGAGGTTAACTATTTTGAAAAAAGCTCACGTTTATGCCATCCCTGCTATTGGGGCTGCTCTCATTGCTGTTTTGGCACAAATCAGTCTTCCAATTGGACCCGTCCCCTTCACTCTACAAAACTTTGCAATCGGCTTGATTGCTACTGTCTTTAGACCGAGAGAGGCTCTACTTTCTGTTGGACTCTATCTTCTTCTAGGTGCTATCGGTCTTCCTGTTTTTGCAGGAGGTCGAGCTGGTTTTCAGGCTTTAGTTGGCCCTACTGCAGGCTATCTTTGGTTTTATCTTGTATACTCTGGACTTACTTCTTCCCTAACTAACAGCAAGAGTGGGATTGTCAATATTTTTCTTGCAAACCTCTTGGGTGATGCCCTTGTCTTTGTCGGAGGGATTCTCAGCTTGCATTTCCTAGCTGGAATGGCAGTTGAAAAAGCTCTTGTTGTGGGGGTCATTCCCTTTATCATTCCAGACCTTGGTAAACTTCTGGCTATTAGTTTTATTAGCCGTCCCCTACTTCAACGCCTTAAAAATCAGGCTTACTTTGCTAATTAAAAAAGGATATCGAGTTGTCATGACTCAATATCCTTTTCTTTCATTTTGAAAACTTAGTTGCCTTTAAAGGCATCCACCATTGTTTGAAATTCTTCATTGGAGAGAGTAATCCCTTTGCCCATTTTAGTATGATCTGGGCTCCAAGCACGAATATCAAACTTTGCAGGAGCACCATTAAAGCTCACACGGTTGATTTCCTTGGTCCAACCTTTTTCGTTTTCAGAAAGAGTCAACAAGTGCTCTTCGATTTTAAATGTAAATTCTGCCATTTTCTTCTCCTTTTTTAGCTTTCATTTGATTATTCGTAAAATCTTGTAGATTTTAGGAAAATTTTATATAATATTGATATAAAAGAAGGGAGGCCACTATGAGACATAAATTCCAGCAAGTTCTAGATAAAATACATGACTTTTTAAATGGACATGACCAACCTGATCAGACTGAAACCAACTCCCTTACATCCACTATTGAAGAGGCTATCCAGAAACAAACTGCTGTTCACCTCATCTTGTCTGAAACAAGCTTTACAGGTGACATCATCAAATACGATCAGCAAGGCCAGCAAATTATCGTGAAAAATTTTGCCAAAAATGTGACCCGTATTATCCGTATAAGCGATATTCAACGCCTGCGATTTGTCCCCTCAACTGTCCAAACAGCCCAAAAAAATAGATTTAAGAAAGAGTGAGATGTAGTTGCTTCATCCCACTCTTTTTTCTTAGCGAATTTGTTCAAAATGTAAATGAACTGCGATATGATCTCCATAACCACTTCTTTCCAAGTCACGTTGTAGACGATAGGAAATGTAGTGTTCTGCAATGGTAATGTAACCTGCACCCAGTAAACGATGTTCAACCATAGACTGAATCATGCTGATGGTAGCACGTTCCACCTTGGCTTCTTCCAAATCCAAAACCACTTTTTTAGTGACTTGTGCAAGATTTTGACGTAAATCATCTGTCAATACATAGACAGTCTGGGCTGCCTTTAAGATAGCTTGGTAAATCTTATCTGGATTAAATTCAGCAATTTCACCATCACGTTTGATTACTTGCATAGGTTTCTCCTTTATTCTTTGTTTTCTTTGATTTCTGCCAGCATTTTTTCTTCTTCTGCTGTCAGTTGATAATGTTCAAGCAAATCCGGTCTGCGCTCGTAAGTTTTCTTTAAACTCTCGTACAAGCGCCACTGACGAATTTTTTCATGGTGCCCGCTCATCAGTACATCTGGCACCACCATTCCTCGATAATCATAGGGACGTGTGTATTGAGGGTATTCGAGAAGGCCAGAAGAAAAACTATCATCTTGGTGGCTAGACTCCTTACCAATCACTTCTGGAATCAGGCGAACCGTCGCATCAATCATGGTCATGGCCGCCAACTCGCCACCAGTGAGGACATAATCGCCTAGGGAAATCTCATCTGTCACCAAGGTCTTAATTCGCTCATCATAACCCTCGTAGTGCCCGCAGATAAAGATCAGTTCCTCTTCTTTGGCCAAATCCTCAGCGTAAGCTTGATCAAACTGTTTCCCAGCAGGATCGAGGAGAATGACGCGCGGATTTTTCTTTTCAATAGCATCAAAGGCATCGAAAATGGGTTGGGCTCGGAGCAACATCCCCTGACCGCCTCCGTAGGGCTCATCATCGACATGGCGGGCCTTTTCAGCATATTCTCGAAAATTATGATACTGGATATCTAAGAGCCCCTTTTCTCGAGCCTTTCCAACGATTGAGCGCTCTAGTGGAGAAAACATCTCTGGAAAAAGGGTTAAAATGTCAATCTTCATCGTCTAACCCTTCTAAGATTCCCACATCGACTCGGTTATTTGGAATATCAACATTGAGAACCACTGGTGGGATATAAGGCAATAACAAATCACGCTTGCCTTTCCGCTTGACCACCCAGACATCGTTAGCACCTGGTTGCAGGATTTCTTTGATGGTTCCAATCAGATTCTCCCCCTCATAGACTTCCAAACCGATAATCTCATGATAGTAGAATTCACCATCATCTAAATCGTTTAAATCTTCCTCAGCGACCTTGAGACTGTATCCCTTGTACTTTTCGATAGCATTGATATGGTACATATCTTTGAATTTAATAATGTCAAAGTTCTTCTGTTTACGGTGGCTAGCGATGGTCACTGTTTGAACAAACTGATCTTTTTCATCAAACAAGGCAAGCTCAGTACCTTTTTTAAACCGTTCTTCTGCAAAATCCGTCACAGACAAGACTCGCATCTCACCCTGCAACCCCTGCGTATTGACGATTTTCCCAACATTAAAGTAGTTCATCTTGTCTCCTGTATCTATTTCTATCCTTTATTTTAACACGTTCCAAGGATTTTCTCAAGTTGGATAGTTCCTATCTTACGGGCCTACTACTTCTTCAAAGAATTCACCAACTATCTGATTAAACTCTTTAGGATGGTCATTCATCGGTTGGTGTTTGCTATCTGAGATCATTACTTGACGAGCATTGGGATTTAAGTCAATGATACCATCGTAGATCATTTTTAAGTGTTTGGGAAAATCGTGTTCGCCTCTTACTAATAGCATAGGAGGATTGCCATGATAACCTTCTATCTCATGGACAGCCAAAAAACCTGTGATTCCAAGGTTCAAAAAAACATCTCGCCCAGTTTCTATAATGGCCGTCTTGACTAATTCTCTTGTGATAGGATTGTCTGTACACATTTTTGAGTTCTTATCTGCAATCAACTTCCAAGGAATCGTTTTATACATAAGGGAACTATATTTTATACGATTTCTCTCTTTATCTGATAGGTAACGATGCTGTCCCCAACTATCTACCATGACCAAGGCTAGGACTCTTTCTGGATGGCGATAGGTGTACTCTTGAAGTGGATTCCCTCCCCAAGAATGACCAACCAATACCACCTTATCTAGCTGGAAATAGGACAAAATAGCATCTACATCTTGAACAGCACCTTCTAAGTTAGGTAAACCAACTTTCATAGGTGATTCACCCTGTCCTCTAACATTGACAAAATAGAGGTCAAATCCTTCAAAGTCATCATACTGGTGGGCCCACATCTGACTACGGCCACAAGCTCCATGATAAAAAATAATGTGGCCTTTATTTGTGTTTCCAGGACGATGATAAACAACCAAGTCACAATCTACGACTGGTATAATGTGACGTACCAAAGTCTCAGGTTGCCTGTTATAAAAAGCAATAGCTTCAGCTATATCATTTTGCTTCATTATTACACTTTCTCCTCTTTATCCTAATATCATTCTTTTTATCTATTTTATCATGCTATATTAAAATCATCGTGTTCCAAACTTAGTTCCATTAAAAATTTTGAATTTTCTGCATAAATTGGATAAAGAAAAAGACTGCTCTGCAATCTTTACTTTTTTTTCATCAGATTCATGCCTAAAATTCCAGCAATAATCATAGTGGCTCCGATGACATGGTAGCTATAAATTGGTTCGTGGAGGATAAGTGCTCCGGCTAGAATGGTCAAAACTGTTCCAAGATTACCAAAGACACTGACGGTTGATGCTCCAAGTCGAACGATAGCATAGATAGAGAGACTGCCAGTAACGATAGAGGCTAGAATTCCCAGATAGAGGATGGAAATCAGATAGGGTAGCTTTCCAAGCAGCTCTACGTAGGCTAATATGTTGCCATCTAGATAGTGCGAGGTCAGGCTTAGCATATTAAAGGTAATGAAGCCAACAAATATCACAACAGCTGTCATATCCATAGCCCGATAGCGTCCTCCTTTGGACTTGCTGAGGATATTGTTTATTGCATTGGCGAGAACAGATCCCAACATCAAGAGAAAGCCAAAGCTAGCAGTCTCAGTACCAAAGTTAGCTCCTTTACTAAGGAAGATGAAAACTACTCCTGCTACGGATAAAATTAAAAAAAACTTTTGAAGCAAGCTTGTCTTTTCCTTGAGAAAGGCCGATGCTAAAAGGAGAGTAAAAATCGGGACAAGAGCCTGTAAAATTCCAGCTTCAGAAGACGATATATACTGTAAAGCAAAGGATTGAAAAATAAAAAAGAGCAGAGGATAGAAAAGACTCATAGGAAGAATAGAAAGAATATCTTTTCTACTTAAACTCACTTTGATAAGTTTGGTTTGATGAAGAACGACCATTACTAAAGCTGCGATTGTATAGCGATGCGCTAAGTTTGTAAGAGGATTGGCATAGCCTAAAGCAATCTTAGTAAATAAAAAAGAAAATCCAATGATTGCTGAAAAGGATAAGGCTGCTAGGTAAGCTTTTGTTTTCTCGTTCATAGACTGTTACTCCTTTTAAAAATAGCTATTCTCAAGATTGATTGACTAGAATTCTTTGAGACTGTCTTTCCATTGTAGCATAGTAAAATGCTAGATGCTATTTCTATGATTAGTATTTTATGCTTTCTATCACCGTTTATCTAGTTCATTGACTAAAAAGAACTCTACGAGTCTAATCTGCCTTTCTCGTTCTTGTCTCACAAGTTCCAACTTATCTGCCTCTTGGAGATTCCTTACTTTTATAGCATAATCTACCATTTTCCTTGCTTTCTCTTTCTTATATTTACTAATACCTTCTTTATTAGTAAAAAATTGATTTCTTATCGTCTTAGATATCCCCCTTCAAAAATCCTTCCAAATCTCGTTCATGCTGATATTTGATAGATGCCTTTTTGTCTTTTTCAAAAATGCTCTTGGTTAGATCTATGTCGTTGATGGCCGCAATTGCGACAGTGTAGTGAATGATATCAGCCAATTCTTTTGCTAGTTCCTCGTTCGAATCTTGAACTCCCTCTTTTCGACCAGAGCGTCCATTTAAAACCTCAGCAACTTCTCCAACTTCTTCTACTAACTTAATAAAAAGCCCTTCTTCTGTTCTAGATTGTCGGTAATGGTCAAGTAAATATTCCTCTAGTTGTCTAACTGATAAATCTCTCATTCTTTCTCCTTGCAAAAAAAGCGAGACATTCGTCCCGCCCTTCTTATTTTTCGTCAATAACGATTCTTACTTTTTTGTCTTCAGTTGGGACAGAGTAGACAATCGTTCTTATCGCAGAAATAGTGCGACCCTTACGACCGATTACACGACCCACATCGCTTTGATCAAGATCCAAATGATATTCCAAAAATTCTGGTGTATCTTCAATCTTGATAGTTAAGGCATCTGGTTGTGAAATCAAGGGTTTCACAATCGCAATAATGAGATTTTCAATCGTATCCATCTGTCAACCTACTTTAAACTTATTTTGAGAATTTAGAATCGTGGAATTTCTTCAATACACCTTCTTTTGAAAGGATGTTGCGAACTGTGTCTGAAGGTTGAGCTCCGTCAGCCAACCATGCAAGAACGCGGTCTTCTTTCAAAGTTACTTGGTTTTCAGCAACAAGTGGGTTGTAAGTTCCAACTGTTTCGATGAAACGTCCGTCACGTGGTGAACGTGAATCTGCTACGTTGATACGGTAGAAAGGTTTTTTCTTAGAACCCATACGAGTCAAACGGATTTTAACTGCCATTTTTAAAGTCTCTTTTCTTATTTTTTATTTCGGTGAAATAGCTGAGCTATTTAGCACATGTTCTATTATAACAGATTTCTAGCAGGTGTCAAGAAAAAAACTTGACAGACTATAAAATTTTTAAACCATTTAGAAATTTGTTAGAAGTAGGAAATAAATGTTTGAAAAAAGCTAGCCGTGAATACTATTTTATACTCAATGAAAATCAAAGAGCAAACTAGGAAGCTAGCCGCAGGCTGTACTTGAGTACGGCAAGGCAAAGCTGACATAATTTGAATTTGATTTTCGAAGAGTATTAGAAACATTTTATAAAGACCATCAACTCAAACCCTCCATCTCTCCTGAACGTGATGTGGATGCTTGGCTTCTAAATTCCAAGCCTGTTCCCAAGCGAAATATCAAGGATTTTAAGAATGATATCTACTAAAGTTGTTTGACTATCAAGGGCTTTTATTAAAAAATTTTTTCAAATAATTGCCATCTTGGCACATAAATTATTGCTTTCCGAATTTAAATGTGATATATTTATAACATAAAATTTAAGTGTTATATATTTATAACACAAAAAGGAGTCTATCATGAAAAAAAGTCAAAAAATGCGTGGCCTCATTGCAATGATTGCCGTAGCTCTCTTTATTGATTTTATTGTTTTATTTGGTTCTAATCTTAGTTGGGGACCCAAGTTAGTTATTACTAGTATTTCAGTGTCAGGTCAAATTGTAGCTATTTGGAGCTGGCTACATATGAAACTATGGTCTCATAAAAGTCAGAAAGGTAAGGGAAAGACTATTTTTGACTTGTCTGCTAAGCTTTACACGATACTTTTTTTTGCAGCAAGCATTTTTTATACAGTAGGGATTTGGGTTGCGACCCCAAGCGTAAGTTCTGGTATTAAAGAATGGATTTTGGGAATTGGCCTCGTTATTGAAGTGATTGTATTTGGTTTTTTCTGTTTGAAAAATGTCAAGGAAACTCCGGACGAACGCTTTTATGCTAATTTAGCCAAGGCAGCTAGCTTGATGTTTGTTTTTATACTAGGCGCACTGATGATCCTAGCAGTTATCATTGGGTATATGGGGTCTCTCACTCTTTACATGGGACAGATATTTATTAGCATAGCTGTCTTGATTTTCATCTTTTCGGTTGTCTATATTATCTTGGAACGTAGAGGATAAACATGGCCAAAGAAAGCAAGATTATTACTAATCTCAAATCTGTTCGTGAGTCCACAGGCATGACCCAGCAGGAATTAGCCGACCTCATCGGCATGCGACGCGAGACAATTCTGCACTTGGAAAATAACCGTTACAACCCTTCGCTGGAAATGGCTCTTAAAATTGCTCAAGTTTTTAATATGAAAGTAGAAGACCTCTTTGAACTCAGACAGAAAGAGGAAGCATAATTCTTTTCGAGACCTAGTATTAAGTTCATTGATTAATTAGGAATTGAAGCCAAAAGAAAAATCTCTAAGCAAGCGATTTTTGGATTGACTTTCTCTAAAACTACCTTGTCACTAATATTTGAAATCCACTTCCTTTTAGGGTACAATGGTAGAAATGAATTTTTGAGAGGAACACAATGAAAAAACTAGCAACCCTTCTTTTACTATCCACTGTAGCTCTAGCTGGATGTAGCAGCATCCAACGCAGTCTACGTGGTGATGATTATGTAGATTCTAGCTTGGCCGCTGAGGAAAGCTCCAAAGCAGCAGCCCAATCTGCCAAGGAGTTAAATGATGCTTTGACAAACGAAAATGCCAACTTCCCTCAACTTTCCAAGGAAGTAGCTGAAGATGAAGCCGAAGTGATTCTCCACACAAATCAAGGAGATATCCGCATTAAACTCTTCCCTAAACTGGCTCCTCTAGCAGTTGAAAACTTCCTCACTCATGCCAAAGAAGGCTACTATAACGGCATTACCTTCCACCGTGTCATCGATGGCTTTATGGTCCAAACTGGAGATCCAAAAGGAGATGGTACAGGTGGTCAGTCTATCTGGCGTGACAAGGATAAGACTAAAGACAAGGGAACTGGTTTCAAGAACGAGATTACTCCTTATCTCTATAACATCCGTGGTGCTCTTTCTATGGCTAATACTGGTCAACCAAACACCAATGGTAGCCAGTTCTTCATCAACCAAAACTCTACAGATACCTCTGCTAAACTCCCTACAAGCAAGTATCCAAAGAAAATCATCGAAGCCTATAAAGAAGGGGGAAATCCTAGTCTAGATGGCAAACACCCAGTCTTTGGTCAAGTGATTGACGGTATGGATGTAGTAGATAAAATTGCTAAAGCCGAAAAAGATGAAAAAGACAAGCCAACTACTGCTATCACAATCGACAGCATCGAAGTGGTGAAAGACTACGATTTTAAATCTTAAAAACCAAAAAAATACAGTATCCACATTCGGTACTGTATTTCTTTTATCCTCATTTTTAAGTTAGATTATTAAAATCCCAGATTTGGTCCATCCAGCCTTCATAGAAGTCTGGTTCGTGGCAGACCATAAGAATAGATCCCTTGTATTCTTTAAGAGCACGTTTGAGTTCATCCTTGGCATCCACATCCAAATGGTTGGTCGGCTCGTCCAGCACTAAAACGTTGTTTTCACGATTCATCAAGAGACAGAAACGAACCTTGGCTTGTTCTCCACCTGACAAGACCTGAATTTGGCTTTCGATATGCTTGGTTGTCAAACCACAACGAGCAAGGGCTGCACGGACTTCTGCTTGGTTGAGAGCTGGAAAGGCATTCCAAACAGCCTCAAGTGGTGTTTGACGATTACCACCTTCTACTTCTTGTTCAAAGTAACCGAGTTCTAGGTAGTCACCACGTTCCACTTCCCCAGCGATTGGCGGAATAATGCCCAAGAGACTCTTCAAGAGAGTTGTTTTCCCGATACCATTTGCCCCGATAATAGCAACCTTTTGATTACGTTCAAAGGTAAGATTTAAAGGCTTGGTCAGAGGACGGTCATAACCAATCTGCAAATCCTTGGCTTGGAAGATAAAGCGCCCAGGTGTACGAGCTGGTTTGAAATCAAAGGATGGCTTTGGTTTCTCACTTTGCAACTCGATAATATCCATCTTATCCAATTTCTTTTGACGAGACATGGCCATATTTCGTGTTGCAACACGCGCTTTGTTTCGTGCGACAAAATCTTTAAGGTCGGCAATCTCTTTCTGCTGACGTTCGTAGGCTGCCTCTAGCTGAGATTTCTTCATCGCATAGACTTCTTGGAACTGGTAGTAGTCACCAGAATAACGCGTCAGCTGTTGATTTTCCACATGGTAGACAATATTGATAACGTCATTTAGGAATGGAATATCGTGTGAAATAAGGACAAAGGCATTCTCATAGTTTTGGAGATAGCGCTTGAGCCAATCAATATGCTCAGCATCCAAGTAGTTTGTCGGCTCGTCCAAAAGCAAGATATCAGGCTTTTCAAGGAGGAGTTTAGCCAAAAGTACCTTGGTTCTTTGCCCACCTGACAAAGAGGTTACATCTGTATCCATGCCAAAGTCCATAACACCAAGGGCACGCGCTACTTCATCAATCTTAGCATCCAAGGTATAGAAATCACGACTCTCCAAACGGTCTTGAAGTTCTCCCACTTCTTCCATGAGAGCATCAACATCCGCTCCGTCTTCAGCCATTTCCATATAGAGATCATTGATACGGGCTTCAGCTTTGAATAGCTCATCAAAGGCTGTACGGAGAACATCACGTACCGACTGCCCTTCAGCAAGGACGGAGTGCTGATCCAAGTAACCAGCAGTCACATATTTGGACCACTCAACCTTCCCTTCATCTGGCAACATCTTACCAGTCACGATGCTCATGAAGGTTGATTTTCCTTCACCATTGGCACCGACCAAACCGATATGTTCCCCCTTTAGGAGACGGAAGGACACATCTTCAAAAATTGCACGGTCACCAAAACCGTGACTCAGATTTTTAACTTCTAAAATACTCATTTTAATTCCTTATCTTGTTTTATGTAATCGGTTATAGAGGAGCCAAGCCAGATAGCCACCCAAGGTATTGGTCCACAAATCATCAATCTCAAAGACGCGATTAAAATCAAAGAAAAAGTCCAAGACTAACTGCGTACACTCGATTCCAAGACTCACTAGAAAACTAAAAAGAAGGACCTTTTTTGTTTTCCGCAAGTTTGGAAGGAGATAAAGGAGTTGGAAAATCAGAGGAAAAAGCAAGAAGACATTGAGGATATTTTGTAGAAAAATCCAGCATAATTGTCCAATGTCACTTACTTCACCCAGTTTCCAGAAAGAATTGAAAGGAGTTAAAAGAAAAACCAGGCGTCCAAGATGCTGAATACCTGGAGTTTCCACTCCCACGGGAGAATGTTCTTGAGGAGTAAAGCAAAAGTAAACGATACAAATACTATAGAAAATGACTCCCCAGACCAAAACATGATTATAACTCTTCTTCATCATTAAGGATTGACTGCTGCGACTGCTTTCTGGCGGTCACGTTTCATTGTATTAGAACGCAATTGTCCACAAGCTGCATCAATATCAGTACCATGCTCTTGACGAACAACACAGTTAACACCTTTTTTCTTAAGCGTATCATAGAAGGCCAGGACGCGCTCTTTAGGACTACGGCTATATTGGTCATGCTCACTAACTGGGTTATAAGGAATTAAGTTTACATAAGACAATTTCTTGATGTTCTTGAGCAATTCAGCCAATTCCAAGGCTTGTTCTACACCGTCATTAACTTCATTAAGCATGATATATTCAAAAGTCACACGACGATTAGTTGTCTCAATGTAGTACTCAATAGCTGCAAAGAGTTTTTCAATTGGAAAGGCACGGTTAATCTTCATGATGCTTGAACGCAACTCATTGTTAGGTGCGTGAAGGGAAACGGCAAGATTGACCTGAACACCTTCATTAGCAAAGTCACGAATTTTATGGGCCAAACCTGAGGTTGAAACCGTGATGTGACGGGCACCGATAGCCATTCCCTTGTCATCATTGATGGTACGAACAAAATTCAAGACATTGTTGTAGTTATCAAATGGCTCACCAATTCCCATGACAACGATATGACTGACGCGTTCGTCCTGACCACGCTCATCAAAGTATTTCTGAACCAGCATGATTTGCGCTACGATTTCACCGTTATTGAGGTCGCGTTGTTTCTTGATCAAACCAGAAGCACAGAAGGTACAACCGATATTACAGCCGACCTGAGTCGTCACACAGACTGACAAACCATAGTGTTGACGCATGAGTACTGTCTCAATCAGCATTCCATCTGGCAATTCAAAAAGATATTTAACGGTACCATCAGCAGACTCTTGAACGATACGTTGTTTCAAGGGATTGACCACAAACTGGTCATTAAGCTTAGCAATCAAATCCTTGGAAAGGTTGGTCATCTCTTCAAATGACTGGACACGTTTACGGTAAAGCCATTCCCAGATTTGATCTGCACGGAATTTCTTTTCTCCCTGCTCCAAAACCCATTCCTGCATGGTTTGACGTGTTAAACTATAAATTGACGGTTTCATTTCTTCTCCTTATTCCTACTCACTTCTGACGAATGACAAAATGACGTTGTCCCTTGTCCTCTTTCTGAGAATGCTGGTCTTTCTGACGACGTCTATTTTTCTTATCTGCATTCGGTTTTCGTTTTGTTTGAGCCGGTTTCTTTCCTTTTCTAGAAGGTGTTTCTTCTTCCTTCTTACGTATTTTCTTGTCAAATGATGCTCGCTTAGGAGCTTCATTTTCTAAGACAAAATAGGCACAACCATAACTACAATACTCTAAAAGGTAGTCTTGTAAACGACTGATTTTTTCAAGTTTTTCTTCTGTTCGATCATCCTTGTAAAAACCTCGTAGGCGAAGCTGTTCGTTGCTCCAGTCTCCCACGATATAATCAAACTTGGTTAAGACTTCTGAAAAACGCTGATTAAAAGTCGTCACATCAAAGGCATCCTTGATATTTTCCACCAAGGAAAAAGCTATCCCTTCCGTTTCGACCTTGTCCCCATGTAAATGGAACTCAGGACCAGGAAACTTGTTATAGTTGTATAATTCAGGTGCAATTTCTTTTCGCATAGATATCCTTTTTTCACGATTACTTAATACTTTATTCTACCATAATTTCTAGCAGTTAGCACGTTTCTCATAAAAATGAAAAAAGTCTGACGATTTTGTCAGACCAGAATCATATAACCTAAAAAAGAGAAGAACAATTCTTCCCTCCAACTATCATTATTTAGCAGCTGCGTACAATTCATCTACTTTGTTCCAGTTGATCACTGAGAAGAAAGCTTTGATGTAGTCAGGACGCACGTTGCGGTATTTCACGTAGTAAGCATGTTCCCAAACGTCCAAGCCCAAGATTGGTTTTTTGCCTTCTGAGATTGGTGTGTCTTGATTTGCTGTTGAAGTCACTTCAAGTTTACCTTCTTTGTTGACAACCAACCATGCCCATCCTGAACCGAAACGAGTTGTTGCTGCTGCAGTGAAGGCTGCTTGGAATTCTTCAAATGAACCAAATGTTGCATCGATTGCTGCTGCAAGTTCTGCTGAAGGAGATGTTTTCTCAGGGGTCATCAATTCCCAGAAAAGAGCGTGGTTCAAGTGTCCACCACCATTGTTGATAAGCGCTTGACGGATATCAGCTGGAATAGATTCTACATCAGCAAGCAAGGCTTCAAGATCTTCACCGATTTCAGGGTGTTTTTCAAGAGCTGCATTAGCATTGTTGACATAAGTTTGATGGTGTTTGTCATGGTGCAAGTGCATTGTTTCCGCATCGATGTATGGTTCCAAAGCGTCGTATGCATATGGAAGATCTGGTAAGATAATAGCCATCTGTAATACCTCTTTTTCTTTCTATATGAAAATGATAACGCAAACATTCACTTTTTTCAAGTTTTTTGCTTATAGATGAAGAAATCACTGAAATACTTTCTAATAATACTCTTTGAAAATCTCTTCAAACCACGTCAACGTCGCCTTGCCGTACTCAAGTATAGCCTGCGCCTAGTTTCCTAGTTTGCTCTTTGATTTTCATTGAGTATAAAATAAGCAAATCACTAAGAAACCCACGACAAGATAATCCTGACGCGGGTTGTAGTTTCAAAAAATATCAATTTACCTGACTAGCAATCTGTAAGAGTGCCTTTTCAAAAAGGAAACTCTTTTCATAAAGACCTGTCTTAATCTGATAGTCTGTCTCAATCAAATAAGAAATAGCTTGCTTCAAAAAGCTCAAGGAAAGTCCTCGTGAATCCCTCAACGCAAACTTGATTTGATAGGGATTGGGATTGCGTCCGAGAAAACTACCTAAACTACTTGCAATCTGAGATTCTGTTTGCCCAGACTCCGACAAAATTTTCACCTGAGTAAAAGTCCGAAATTGTCCTAGCATGACTGCAATCAACTTGATTTCATCTTCACCCTGCAAGGTCAAGTCTCTAACTAAATCGCGCGCCTGGTCCATCTTTTTAGTCAGAATAAACTGAGTTAAATCAAAAATATTGTCCTGCAAGGTCTTGGGAATAGCATTGACAATATCCTCTTCCTCGATAACAGAGTCTTCCTTATAGGACTGTAAAAAGAGGAGATTTTTCTGGATTTCGCTAAATTGAAAACCAGATTTGATAAGGAGGTTTTCAAAAGAATGATTGGCAAACTGCAGACCTTCTTTCTGGCTCCACTTTTGGAAATACTGGCGCAATTCTTGTTCTTTGGCTTCTACTGCATCAAAGACATGAGCATCACGCTTAAGTAATTTAACCAACCGTCTTTTGCTATCCAGTTTTCCTTCTGCAAAGATTATCAACTTGGTTGTTGGTGAAGGATTGTCAAAGTATTCCTCAAATGACTTGAGCTCATCATCTGTCAAAAAGCGTTTTTTAGCAGTCGTGATATCAACAAAATGGTCTAATATCACGATTTTTTCATCCGCAAAGAAAGGAAGACTGACCAACTCCAGTTCCACATCCTTGTAAACTACTTCTTTCATATCAAAGTAGGCAAAGTTGAGGTCGGCAGAATCATAACCAATCTGTTTCAATACTTGACTCTTCATAACTTCAAACTGACCCTGATCTATCCCTGTAAATAGGCTCAGACTAGGTAAATTTGATAAAGTCAACTTCTGACTTTCTTCAATAGCTAGCATCGTCTCTCCTTTCTTCTGATTTTTTAATGAATTTAATCAATATAGCGCAATTTCCCACGGAAATCTTCTAGGCTTTCGTACCCTTTTTCCGCCATGATTGCTTTCAGTTCATTGGTAATACGATCAAAAGCACCAACTCCTTCTTTGTGAAGGGTGGTCCCCACCTGCACCATACTTGCTCCACAGAGGATATGTTCAAAGGCATCACGACCAGTCAAAACGCCACCTGTTCCAATGATTTGAATTTGAGGATTTAAGCGTTGATAAAAGGCATGAACATTAGCTAGAGCAGTTGGTTTAATATACTCCCCACCAATGCCCCCAAAACCATTTTTAGGACGAATAACGACAGACTCATCTTCTATATAAAGGCCGTTTCCGATAGAGTTAACACAGTTGACAAACTTGAGCGGGTACTTGTTGAAAATAGCTGCCGCTTGGTCAAAGTGAACAATATCAAAATATGGTGGCAATTTAATTCCAAGAGGTTTGGTGAAGTATGCAAATACCTCTGCCAAAATCCGGTCTGTTGTCTCAAAATCATAGGCAATCTGAGGTTTACCTGGAACATTGGGGCATGAGAGGTTTAGCTCAGTCAGACCACAAAACTCACTCTCTTGAACTTTTTTCAAGATAGTATGGGTTTCCTCTGGAGACATGCCAACTAGAGATAAGAAGAAAGTTCGGTTCGGCTCTTTTTCCTGCAAGTCCAAAAGATAGTCCAAATAATAGTCTAAGCCATTATTCGGCAAGCCCATAGAGTTGATAGAACCAAGTGGAACATCTTGATAACGTGGCTCAGGATTTCCCTGACGAAAGTCCAAGGTCGCTGTCTTGGTCACAAAAGTTCCTGCCGCTGAGTTTTTAACCCCTTCCAGCTCCTCTATCGTCATACAAGCCACACCTGCTGCATTCATCAAACAATTGTCAAACTCAAAACCAGCAATTTGCGTTTTCGTTGATACCATGATTCTGATCCTCCAGATTCCTTTTATTGCTAATATTATACCATATTTTCAGCTTTTCTCTTTGAGAAACTAATTTCTATCTAAAACGTTCGGTTTTGTAAATTGAAAGAATTTTTAGAAAATTTTTGTTTTTCCCTTTACAGTTAAAAAAAATTCTGCTATAATGACACACATAATTAAATTAGAATTTAAGGAGAACGATATGACATCTGCTAAAGAATATATCCAAAGCGTGTTTGAAACTGTAAAAGCTCGTAACGGGCACGAGGCTGAATTCCTCCAAGCTGTTGAAGAATTTTTTAACACTTTGGAACCTGTATTTGAAAAACACCCTGAGTATATCGAAGAAAATATCTTGGCACGTATTACTGAACCAGAGCGCGTGATTTCTTTCCGTGTTCCTTGGGTTGACCGTGATGGAAAAGTTCAAGTAAACCGTGGTTACCGTGTTCAATTCAACTCAGCTGTTGGACCATACAAAGGCGGACTTCGTTTCCACCCAACTGTAAACCAAGGGATCTTGAAATTCCTCGGATTTGAACAAATCTTTAAAAACGTCTTGACTGGACTTCCTATCGGTGGAGGTAAAGGTGGATCAGACTTCGATCCTAAAGGTAAAACAGATGCTGAAGTGATGCGCTTCTGCCAAAGCTTCATGACTGAATTACAAAAACACATCGGACCATCACTTGACGTACCTGCTGGTGATATCGGTGTAGGTGGACGTGAGATTGGTTACCTTTACGGTCAGTACAAACGCCTTAACCAATTTGATGCTGGTGTCTTGACTGGTAAACCTCTTGGATTTGGTGGTAGCTTGATTCGTCCAGAAGCAACTGGTTACGGTTTGGTTTACTACACTGAAGAAATGCTTAAAGCTAACGGTAACAGCTTTGCTGGTAAGAAAGTTGTTATTTCAGGTTCTGGTAACGTTGCTCAGTACGCGCTTCAAAAAGCAACCGAACTTGGTGCAACTGTTATCTCTGTATCTGATTCAAATGGTTACGTCATCGATGAAAATGGTATCGACTTCGATCTTTTGGTTGATGTTAAAGAAAAACGTCGCGCTCGTTTGACTGAGTATGCAGCTGAGAAAGCAACCGCTACTTATCATGAAGGTTCTGTATGGACTTACGCTGGAAACTATGACATCGCTCTTCCATGTGCTACTCAAAACGAAATCAACGGTGAAGCAGCTAAACGTTTGGTTGCTCAAGGAGTTATCTGTGTATCTGAAGGTGCCAACATGCCAAGCGACCTTGATGCCATCAAAGTCTACAAAGAAAATGGTATCTTTTACGGACCTGCAAAAGCTGCCAATGCTGGTGGTGTAGCCGTTTCAGCTCTTGAAATGAGCCAAAATAGCCTTCGCCTCTCATGGACTCGTGAAGAAGTTGATGGACGTCTCAAAGACATCATGACAAACATCTTCAACACAGCTAAAACAACTTCAGAAACATACGGTCTTGATAAAGACTACCTTGCAGGAGCTAACATTGCTGCCTTTGAAAATGTAGCAAACGCTATGATTGCACAAGGTATTGTTTAATTAGTCGATACATCCTTTCGGAGGACAAATGATGAACTTACGGCCAATGGAAATAAGAGACAATCCAGCTGTAGCGCAGCTTATTCGAGCCAGCCTAGAAGAATTCGGGCTTGACAAACCAGGAACTGTCTACTTTGATTCTCATCTAGATCATTTGGCCGACTATTATCAACAGCAAGAGAGAGCAGCTTACTTTGTCCTGGAAGACGAAGGGCAGCTGGTTGGTTGTGGTGGCTTTGCACCTGTGTCTGATAAGATTGCTGAATTACAAAAACTGTATGCCACTAAAAACAGTCGTGGCAAAGGTTATTCCAGCAGGTTGATAAAGCGTATATTCCGTGAAGCCCGCCTAGCAGGTTACGAACAGCTTTATCTAGAAACCTCTACTGAACTGGCTACGGCCGTGGCCATCTATTAACACTATGGTTTTACAGCACTACAACAACCACTTTCTAACGCCGCCGGCCACCCAGCTATGAATATCTGGATGATAAAATCTCTCTTATCAGATGAATAGATGGCAGTATACTATGAACGACTCGGGGACATCATGACCAAGATCCTCAAAACAGCTAAAACAACTACTGAAACATACGGCCTTTGTACTGACTACCTTGAAGGAGAAAATATCGTTGACTTCTAAAATTTAGCAAATGCTGTGATTGCCCAAGGTATTGTTTATGAGTAAAAAAGTTATCAAAAAGCAACAGCTATATAGTTGTTGCTTTTCATATTGTAAAATTTAATTTAATCAAATAAACTTACTAAATTTCTAGATACAATCTTAATTTATTTGTTAAAAAAATTAAGATTGTTTCATTACGAATGTCATCAAATCAAGAAACTATAAAAGTTTTACCACAATTTCCACAAGTTAATTTAGTTCCAATTACTCCATCTGTTGGTTTATGACAAGTAGGACAATAAACACGTTTTGCTGATAATTTATAAGATAACTCATCTCGCAATTCTTTTCCTTTAATCTCAATAACATCCTCACCTTGTTCTTCAAACTTAAGAACTGTTATCAAAGCTTTGTCATATTGTTTCATCCGTGGCTGTTTTAAGAATAAAACCGAGGATAGAATCAAAAACAGGAAAAATAAAACAAACAAAATTGTAACTATTAAAAGCCACATAAAGTAGAAATCGTGAAGTAATCCTTCTTTTTTTCCTAATAACCATCTTATTTCTTTATCTATGGACTGATAAAATTTCAATCCCGAAAGAATACATATGAAAGATACTAAAGGATAAACAACCTTGGAAATGATTAAACGATAGCGTCTCATTTATATTTCCTTTCTAGATAACCATGCACCGCAATAATCACATGATTTACCTTGCCCTAGATCAAGCAGATTCTCACCACTACATGATGGACAAATAACGGGATATGTATTTTTGTTAATCTGGTGCTTTTCAAATAAGGTGAATAAAGCTTGTATTTGATTTCGTTTCTTGACTTCTTCTTCTCTCTTTGACTTACGATAAGTCATTACCAATATTGAGATCACACTAAACAAATACCACGGAGCTAAAAGAAATAGAAATCGAATAGACCATTCCCTAGATTTTTCAAATTCAAGAAATGATGATAAAATGATTAAAACAAGCATTTGAAGTAAATTCTTCTGTTTTAATTTCTTCAAGGAAAAGGAAGCTTTAATTGTTTCTCGAAATAAATATAAAATAATTAAAGCAAGTAGCACAAAGATAATATTTTGAAATGATAAAAATAAAAAACTGATCACAATAGGAATGCCCACAAACTTTGCCAAAATTATAAAATCAATATTTTTCAATATAAAGATTCTTGGTCCATCTTCTAGAGAAAAGATTGCAAGTGATAAAACTACAAAACAGAGTATTACTATATTCGAAATTAACCAATGAAAGCCTTTTTTCCAATTATTCTTAATATACTGCTTCACCTATCTTCTCCTCTAGTTGCTATATACTCTCTATAAAGAGCTTTTCCATTATATATCTCATCCAAAGCTTTGACTTTAATTTTTATATTTTCTAAAACACCGAAGCTATAAAATGCAAAGGAAGACAAAAAGAAACCTGATAAAGAAAAAATAATAGGAATCAATATTGAGAAAATCGGCCTACCATGTTCAAGAAATAGAGTTATAGCCCATAGTGAAAGAAAAAATGTTGCACTTGTTAATCCCATAAAAAGTATACTTAATAAACGAAATACTTGGTACATCTACAATATCCTCCTGTCATAGAACTTGTCTAAGTAAATCCCTTACTCTCTTAAAAAATTTCCAAATACTCTTCATGACCCTTTGTATTTATTCATACATTTCCATACTTAGAATTACATAAATTGAATGATTTAAAAATACAAACAAAGAAATCATAGTTTTCAAATTTCTAAGAAAAAGGGAAATTCTGGCAATACCAGACTTCCCAAATAAAACAAAAGTAAATTTGAAAATGTAAAAAATCAAAGATTAAAGATAATGCTTAAACAAGATTGATATAAAAATGATTTTTCCAATCATTTGAACTATCTTTCGTGCCCGCAATTAGAACAGAAGTTTGCTCCTTCCAAAAAAGCAGTCCCGCATTGGCTACAAAACTTAGCTAAGCCTGTTTCTCCTTTGAGGTTAGTTTGATGCTGATTAACATCTTTGTCAAATGAATTCCTATCTTCAATCTGATCCACCAAGTTGCTAAATTTAGCTCCCAAGGAAAGTCCCATAGCTATTTCCACGCCTGCTCCCATTAGATTTCCTGCAGAATCATTATTTTTTGCTACCTCTTCTAAAAGATCAAATTGTCTCTCTTCTTGATAAGTATACTCTTCAATATCTCGACCAGCCTGCTTGCTTTTGGCTTCCAAAATTTGCTTGTGGAATTTAAAGATTTCTCTATATCCATTGCTATTCTGATTTACCTTTAAAGCCTCAATGTTAAATTCCTCAATACTAATTCCATATTTAGAAAAATGGCTGGATAAAATAGCTGACAAAGCAACAGACATATCAAAACTGTGCATCTCAATATCAAGAATTGGAATCTTATGGTTGTATATTACTTGTGAAATAGCTGAACTAATCAACCCACTAACAGTTTGTCTAAAGCGTTTTTGTAAAATAGGAGCTGTTATAATATCGGGGTGACTTGGCATAAATTCTAATATAAAAGCTTCTAAGTCTACAATTCGAGGAATGAAATTCCCATGTATTTTCAATTCTACAGGAATATCACTTTCTGGATCTCGAACCATTATAGGAGAAGAAGTTCCCCATCCAATCGGTTGTAAATCATACATATTCACAAACCACAAAAACAATGAGTCAGACGAAATACCTCCACTTAGAAAGTTTTTTATTCCTGAAACTACTTGAATATCATATCCTTCAATCTTATGTTTACCAGCATCATAAGTAATTACTGCTCTTCCATTTGAAAACAATACAGCACACTGACCAGGGTTTACAATTACAGTTGCTCCTATCTTGATATTCGTTTTAGGATGTCTCCAAGCAAGTATATTCCTTGTATCTTCACCTTCATAACGAATAACATCAAACAAATTTAATGCCATCTTTTCTCCTCTAAAATGAAAACTATAAATTATAAGATTAATCTTCCATACCTATATTACTATTATATAACCCCTTTGTTGAAAAGGCAACTCATACTTATAAATTATTATCTTTGGAGCAATCCCCTATATAAGTTGTTGATGTCCTAGAGAAACTTTATAAATAGTTTGACCCTTTTTTGCCCCTTCTTGAACAAAAAGAAAAACCGCTACTCCTAAGAATAGCGGTTTAATCATGTTTTTAAGCTACTAATGTAGTTGCTCTATTATTTAAGAGTAACTGAAGCTCCAGCTTCTTCCAATTTAGCTTTGATTTCTTCAGCTTCTGCAGTTGCAACGCCTTCTTTAACAAGTGCTGGTGCACCGTCAACAAGTTCTTTAGCTTCTTTAAGTCCAAGACCTGTGATTTCACGTACAACTTTGATAACGCCAACTTTTTTGTCGCCTGCAGATGTCAATTCAACGTCGAATGAATCTTTAGCAGCACCAGCGTCAGCAGCACCAGCTGCAGCAACAGCTACAGGAGCAGCTGCAGTTACACCAAATTCTTCTTCGATAGCTTTTACAAGGTCGTTCAATTCAAGGATTGAAGCTTCTTTAATTTCAGCAATAATGTTTTCAATGTTCAATGCCATTGTTATTTCCTCCAAATATGTTTTAAATTTATAATAGATTTTCGTAGCTAGGCTACGCTGCGTAGCTTAAGATTAAGCTGCGTCTTCTTTGCTTTCTGCAACCGCTTTGACTGCAAGAGCAACGTTGCGCACTGGCGCTTGAAGTACAGAAAGGAGCATAGAAAGAAGTCCTTCGCGGTTTGGAAGAGTTGCAAGTGCAAGAATCTCTTCTTTAGATGCGACAGCGCCTTCGATTGCACCACCTTTGATTTCAAGTGCTTCAGCGTTTTTAGAAAAGTCGTTCAAGATTTTCGCTGGTGCGATAACATCTTCGTTAGAAAATGCTACTGCAGATGGTCCAACAAATACAGATGCAAGATCTTCAAGACCAGCTTTTTCAGCTGCACGACGCAAGATTGAGTTTTTAATTACTTTATACTCAACTTCGCTTCCACGAAGCTCACGACGAAGAACTGTATCTTGCTCAACTGTCAAACCACGAGCGTCTACAACGACGATAGATGCAGCAGCTTTCATTTTTTCAGCTACTACGTCAACTAGTTCCGCTTTTTTAGCAATAATTGCTTCACTCATTAGTGTGTTCACCTCCGTTATTATTTTGCTTGGGGAAATTTTTCAAAAGAAAAACGCGCCCAAACCTAGACACGAAAGTACAATACGCTTCTTTTTACATGATACGTTTTGTCCTCGGTAGGATACTTATGAGTCGAGCTCCCCTACTGTCTTAGGCAGTTTTTTCAAACCGTATATAAGTATAGCATAGTCAAAAAAAGAATGCAAGATTTTTGCAAACTTTTTTAAAATTTTTTCGTGATTTTTCTTTTAAAGTTCTACTGTCAGTACTTGACCTTGCTTAACAACCTGTTCTCCGGCAATATAAACATCATCTACATCACTAGATTTAACTGCATAAACCAGATGAGAAAGCATATTTTCTTGGGGTTGAAGATGGATTTTCCCTTGTGGTTGAATAACGAGAAAATCTGCCTGTTTACCAACTTCTAGACTTCCTATCTGATTTTCCATTCCTAGAACCTTAGCCCCTTCGATTGTCAGTGCCTTGAGAACTGTTTCGATAGGAAATTGGCTGGCATCTCCACTCTTCATTTTCTGAAGAAGGGCTGCAGTTCTTCCTTCCTCAAACATATCTAGATTGTTGTTGGAAGCAACTGAATCTGTCGCAATTCCTACTGCCACTCCCGCTTTTTGGAGTTGGATGATTGGAGCGATTCCTGAGGCCAGTTTGAGGTTACTGATAGGATTGTGAGCGATAGCCACTTGAGAAGTTGCCAAACGTTCAATTTCTCTCTCGTTTAATTCGACCCCGTGAGCTGATTTAAGTAACCCAGTTCTTCTAAAAAGGCTAGAGGACGTTTGCCGTATCGTTTCAGGAGAATTCCTGACTCCTCCTTGGTCTCCGCAACATGGATATGGATAGGAATATTCAACTCTTTTGCCATATCTAAGCTTTCTGCCAGCAAGTCTCTACTACAGCTGTAAGGAGAATGTGGTGCTACCATAACCTTGAAATTTGGATTTTCATATCCTAAAATTTCCTCAATAATTGCTCGAGTTCTTGCAATGGTCTCAGCAGTTGTTTCTGCCCCTGAAGAAAAGAGGGTCGGCGAGAAATAACAACGCATCTTGGAATCTTTCACTGCCTGATAAATCCGTTCAATATCCACACCATTGGGATTATACATATCATTAAAGGTTGTTGTTCCTGACTGGAGCATCTCTGTCAGAGCTTCTTTGACCGCCTTGGTAGTCATGTCAGGAGTAAATCCTGCTTCTGCAGGCCAGATATAGTCATTGAGCCATTCATGGAGATTGCTATCATCTCGGATTCCTCTCAAACCTGTCATAGCAGAATGGGTGTGGCAATTGATCAAACCAGGCATGATCCAGGCTCCCTGATAGTCTATAATCTGCTCAGCTTGCTCTAAAATCTCTGACTTATCTTGACCGACATAGACCATTTGAGAATCCTTAACAGCTAAGATTCCATCCAGATAGACATGGAAATCTTGGTCACAAGTCACGATATTTACATGCTGATAGACTTTCATTATAGGCTCCTTTTCTAAAGACAATTTAAAGTGAACAATTTTTCTAGCTATTGTAACAAAAAAGTCACCCGAAGGCAACTTTTTTTGTCCATAAGATTTCAAAGTAGAAAGGATTATTCAGAGCTAAAAGCTGCAGCTTGCTGCATTTGGTAATACTTGCCCTTTCGAGCCATGAGTTCCTGATGATTGCCATACTCCACGATGTCACCATCCACCAAGACAAGGATTAAATCTGCATCCTGAATGGTTGACAAGCGGTGGGCGATGATAAAACTTGTGCGCCCCTTCATGAGTTTAGCAAAGGCATCCTGAACTAGCACTTCTGTCCGTGTATCGATGGAGGAAGTCGCCTCGTCTAAGATAAGAATCTTTGGAATAGCCAGAAAGACTCGGGCAATGGTCAAGAGCTGGGCTTGACCAACAGAAAGAGATTCTCCAGCATTTTCCAACTTGGTATCATAGCCTTGAGGTAACTGTTGGATGAAAAAGTCTGCATTGGCTGCTTTGGCAGCAGCAATCACCTGATCCCGACTGGCTTCAGGATTACCAAAGGCAATATTGTCATGAATGGTCGCTTGCTTGAGCCAGGTTTCTTGTAGCACCATGCCAAACTGTTGTCGTAAAGAGGCACGACTATAATCATAAATGGATCGTCCATCTAGCAAGATATCTCCCGAGTTAATGGGATAAAAACGCATAAGAAGATTGATAAGGGTTGATTTTCCGGCACCTGTCGGACCAACGATTGCCACCTTGCTACCAGCTGGGATGTCAATAGATAAATCCTTAATCAAAATCTTTTCAGGATTGTAGCCAAAAGAAACCTGTTTAAAGGAAATGGCCCCCTTAACTTGGTCACTGGTCAAGACTTCCTTGCCTGTTTCAGCCACCTCAGGACTTTCTAAGACAGCATAGACACGCTCTGCGCAAGCCAGAGCACTTTGCAACTCAGCTAGAACTGAAGAAATATCGTTAAAGGGCTTGGTGTACTGCTGAACATAGTTCAAAAAGGTAACTAAACGACCGATGGTCAAGGTAGATCCTATCATGATACGATAAGCTCCCACTCCAGCTAAAAGGGCATAAATGAGTGCATTGACAAAGCGAGTTGAAGGATTGACCGTTGATGAATAAAAGATGGCTGACTGAGAATAACCTGCGTAATTGGCATTAGCCTCGTGCAGCCTTTGGATAAAATCTTCTTGAGCATTAAAGGACTGAATAATGGTCTGCTGGCTCAACGATTCTTCAATCAACTGAGTCTGAATCCCCCTCGTCTCCGTTTGCTTTTGGAAGAGATGATAGGATCGTTTGGCAATGAAGCGTGAAATCACCATGGATAGTGGAGTCAACAGCAAGACTAAGAGAGTCATGAGGAGATGAATCTGGAGCATGGCTAGAATACTAACAAAAATCATCAAGACACCAATGAAAAATTGGTTAAAAATCATGGTCAAGCCAGCTTCTAACTGTTCGATGTCTGTGGTCACACGACTGACCATCTCCCCACTGCCTTGTCTATGCACAAAAGCAATCGGTAACCGATGGAGCTTATGGATGATTTGCTCTCGCAAGTCTCTGGTATAAGAGAAGATTAGGCGATTATAGAGAAGAGGATTAACCCACTGCACAAGGGTATTTCCTATGACCACCAAGATCATTTGGAGAAAAATCTGCCAAAAAACTGGTGAAGAGCCAGTCACTAGGACTTGGTCGATGACCTGTCCGATTAAGATTGGTAGGTAAATCGATAAACCAACCTGAGAAATAGTTCCTAGAAAGGCTAGGAAAAGGAGGAGAGGATGACTTGCAAGGTCTTTAGCCAAACGTGTGAGCGTCTGGTTTGCAGTTTGTCGTCTCATGCTAGTCCTCCTTTCCATGTTGAGATGCATTGATTTCACGATAGACTTGACTAGTTTTCATCAAGTCCACGTGCTTGCCGATAGCTAAGAGCTCACCTTTTTCCAAGAGTAGAATCTGGTCAGCCATCTGTAAAGTCGAGGTGCGTTGAGAAATCAAAATTAAGCTTGTATTTGGCAAATTTTCTCGGATAGCTTTCAAGAGTTTGGACTCCGTAATGGTATCCAACGCCGAGGTTGCATCATCTAGGATGAGAAATGGAGCCTGGCGCAAGACTGCGCGAGCAATAGACAGCCTTTGTTTTTGTCCACCTGAGAAATTTCGTCCTCCTACCTCAACTAGGGCATCCAAGAGTCCTTCCTTTTCACTGACAAAATCCTTAGCTTGCGCAATTTCCAATGCCTGCCAGAGTTCTTGGTCAGTTACTTCTTGATCTAAACCTAGAGTCAAGTTGGAACGAATGCTTCCCTTAAAGAGTTCGACTTTTTGGGGCACATAGGCAATCCATGACCGCCACTGCTCCAAATTAAGAGGACTACGTCCATCTCGATAAAGGTCAATGCTCCCCTTGTCTGCTGGATAAAGTCCAAGGATGAGTTGCACCAAACTTGATTTACCAGAACCCGTTCCCCCAATGATACCAAGAATTTGCCCTTGCTTCATAGCAAAGGAAATGTCTCTCAGAGAAGGCTGGGCCGCATCAGGATAGGTAAAGGTCAGTTCTTGAACTTGTAAAACCTGATCACTGGTAGCTTGCTTTTGTTCTAACTCGGAATGAATATCTTCTGGATCCTCAGCAAAAACTTCCTCGATTCGCTTGGCAGAGATATAGGACTGATTGAGAGAATTTATCAGCATGGCTAGCTTGACCAATTCCACCAAAATCTGTAAGAGATAATTGATGAGGGCAATGAGGGCACCTTGACTGAGTAAACCTCCTTGAATTGAAACATATCCCTGCCAGATAATAACGAGGAGAGTTCCATTGACAATCAGATAGGTCAGGGGTGTTAATAAACTGGACCAGAAACCTGTCTTTTCTTGTAATCTAGCATAGACTTGGTTAAGGGTTTGAAAAATATGTAACTCTCGTTTTTCTTGACCAAAAGCACGAATAACCCGCATCCCTTGTATTTGCTGGCGCGTTTCTTGAACCAGTTGATCCGTTTTCTTTCTGAGACTACTGTAGAGAGGATTGACCAGTCTAGAGAGTCCTACAATAACGATGGTCAAAATGACAACCATGACCAAGAACCAGAAAGTCAACTCAGCTGAAATGCGATAGGCCATAAAAATGGCCCCAAAAACGATAATAGGCGCTCGCAAAAAGAGACGCAGGAATTGATTGATCCCAGTCTGAATCTGGTAGGTATCCGAAGTCAAGCGAGTGACCAAGCTAGAAGTTGTCAAACGGTCTCTGCTGTCCTTAGGTAAAGATAGAATATGACGATAAAGATCGTCTGTCAATTCTTTGGCAAATCCAACCGCAGCCTTAGCTGAGTAGAACTGGGCTATTAAAGCCACTACAACACCAATTACTGCAAAGATAAGGAGCAGTCCAATCTGCATCCAAAGATGTCCTTGATCTTTCTGGGGCAAGGATTGGTCAACAATCCCAGTAATCACCATGGGAACCAAGAGCTCAAAAACAGCTTCAAGCAACTTGAACAAGGGTGCCAAAATTGATTCTTTGATATAGGGTTTGAAGTAAGATAATAGGTGTTTCATAAATCCCTTCTATTCTTATTCTGGAAATGAAGAAAGTGGGAAGCGTCCACCCTCTCTGTTTTATTTGTTTAAGTAAGGCAGTAGATAGGCATATCCTTCCTCTTCCATCTCATCCTTGGTCACAAAGCGCAAGGAAGCCGAATTGATACAGTAACGGAGGCCACCAAACTCACGTGGTCCATCTGTGAAAACATGACCCAAGTGAGCATTTCCTGAGCGAGAACGAACCTCGATTCGCTCCATTCCATGACTCAGGTCCTTGTAATAATGAATCAATTCCTTGGAAATCGGACGGCTAAAACTTGGCCAACCACAACCTGAGGCAAACTTATCCTTGGCAAAAAAGAGTGGCTCACCTGTCGTAATATCTACATAAATCCCTTCTTCAAAGGTTTGGTCATAGGCATTGGTAAATGGAGCCTCTGTAGCAGCTTCTTGGGTAACACGATAGGATTCTTCAGATAAACTGCCCTTTAACACCTCTTGACTAGGCTTTTCATAGTGAGAGGCATCAATCAATGGCTTCTCAGCATCGGTCACATCGATATGACAGTAACCTGAAGGATTCTTCTTCAGATAGTCTTGGTGGTAATCTTCAGCTAAAATATAGTGGCGAAGTTTCTCCACCTCTACTGCAATCTTTCGCCCAAGCATGCGCTCCTGCTCCTGCACCACTGTATAGATAGTTGGCAAGTCTGCTTCATCCTGGTAATAAATCCCGGTCCGATATTGGCGACCACGGTCATTTCCTTGTTGATTGACTGATAATGGATCAATAACACGGAAATAATAAAGTAAAATTTCTCTGAGTGAGACTACCTTCTCATCGTAAATTACTTGAACCGTTTCTGCATGGTCTGTTTCTTTGAGCAACTGGTAATTGGTCGTTTCGACTTGACCATTAGCGTAGCCAACACTGGTTGCTAATACGCCAGAAATTCGGGAAAAATACTCCTCTAAACCCCAAAAACAACCGCCTGCTAAATAAATTTCTGCCATCTTTATTTCTCCTTTATCAAGTTTTTAACTAATACTCTTCGAAAATCTCTTCAAACCACGTCAGCTTTATCTACAACCTCAAAGCGGTGCTTTGAGCAACCTGCGGCTAGCTTCCTAGTTTGCTCTTTGATTTTCATTAAGTATAAACTTCTTTTCAAAAAAAGGATAGGAAGCCCTCTGGTCGAGAGTTTCCCCATCCTATCTTCTATTCTTTATTTTGCTTCGACACGGACACCTTTGGTATCAACTTTCAAGTCATGAAGTTTTCCTTTGAAGGGTTGCTTTTCCAATTCTGTCTTAATCGTTGGCATCTTGTCATGAGAAGCCAAAATCATAACTGTCGGCCCAGCACCAGAGAGGTAGGTTGCATAGGCACCATTTTCTTTGGCTACTTGCTTAATCGTCGCAAATTCTCTCACCAAGTCCTGACGATAGCGCTCGTGGAAGAGGTCTCCCTCAATTGCTTGCCCAGCGGTTACCATGTCTCCTGCCAACAAGGCTGCAACCGCTACATTGGCGATAGAACTGGCCGCAACAGCTTCCTTGTAAGACAATTTCTTAGGTAAGACGCCACGGCTGTCTCGAGTACGCAATTCATAGTTTGGAATGTAGGCTAGGAAATCACACTCTGGGAAGTCTGCTACGATAGCAGAAACTTGTCCATCAACAGAGCTTGCAATAACGAGATTACCATAAATGGCTGGAGCCACATTGTCAGGATGGCCTTCAATCTTAGTCGCTAACTGCAATTTTTCATGGTCTGACAAGTTGAGTTGCCCCAATTGGTTGGCTAGTTCAATCCCAGCAACGATAACCGAGCTAGAAGAACCCAAACCACGCGCCAAGGGAACATCACTGGTCATTTTCAAGCGTCTTGGTTGCAAGTCTGGTACAATTTGCAAAGCAATTTTGAGCAAGAGATTACGCTCGTCATGTGGTATCCATTTGCCAATCTGGTGTTCAATCAACCACTCATCTCGTTCTTCACATACCTCAATTTGAAGATACTTGGTTACAGCTACACCGACCGAGTCAAATCCTGGCCCGATATTGGCACTGGTTGCAGGTACAATAATCTTCATCTTATTCTCCTAGCACCTTGAAGGTATTCAAGAGGTCGAATTCTGAAACCTTCTTCAATTCAGCTGAGACATTTTCAAGCTGGGCTTTATTAATCTTGTGTGTGATGATCACAACACGCGCCTTGTCACCTTCTTTGCCATCTTGTAGGATTTGCTTGAAGGAAATATCTTGAGCATTGAAGATTTCAGCAAGTTTCAAGACCTGACCTTTTGAGTCTGGTGCCAAGATTGAGAAGTAGTAATTTGCTTTAACATCTTCTGGATTTGCCAAGACCAAGTCACGGCTGTATTCGTTGAAGTCTTTACCGATGGTTCCATCATTCAGGCGACGAACGATACGGATAATATCTGCTACAACGCTTGTTGCTGTTGGTTTTTGACCAGCACCTGGTCCGTAGTACATAGACTCACCAATACCGATAGATTCTACAAAGACAGCGTTCATTACGCCATTCACACTAGCAAGTGGGTGCGCTTTAGGAAGGAAGGTTGGAGTCACTTCTGCAGCAATTCCTGAAGGAGTTTCCTCGATAGAACCAACCAATTTCACTACATAACCAAGCTCTTGAGCTACAGCTACATCTTCTGGTGTGATGTTACGAATTCCCTTGTGGGCTACATCATCAAAAGCAACCTTCATACCAAAGGCAAATTGGCTCAAAATAACCATCTTGTAGGCTGCATCAATCCCATCTACGTCATTCGTCGGATCGCTTTCTGCAAAACCAAGTCTTTGCGCTTCCGCTAGAGCATCATCGTAAGACCAGCCTTCTTCCACCATCTTGGTCATCATGAAGTTGGAAGTTCCGTTAACCACTCCAAGCACGCGCGTGACTTTATCAGAAGCCAAGGAATTTGCTAAAGTACGAAGAATTGGAATCCCACCAGCTACTGCTGCTTCGTAGTAAAGTGCTACCTTATTAGCTTGAGCGATTTCTAACAATTCTGCACCATGGACAGCCAAAAGGTCCTTGTTAGCTGTAACAACGTGTTTCTCAGCTTCCAAGGCACGAGTGATAAAGGTTTTAGCAGGTTCGATACGTCCCATCAATTCCACTACGATCGTAATGTCTTGATCTGACAAAATGTCATCCACATTGGTTACAAAGTTAAAGTTATTCCCTGCTGCAAGCAAGCGATTTTTCTCATCTTCATCCTTGACCAACACCTTAGCAACTTCAATCTCTGAATGTGCTGATTGATTAATTTTTTCTCCATTTTCCTTTAGGAGGAAGGGCACACCACTTGCAACGGTACCAAATCCTAGTAAAGCAATTTTAACTGTCATGTTTGTCTCCTCGAAATTTTCTAATATAGCCATTATAACAGAATTTTGTGAAAATTCCTATTATAGTAAATCACTATTTCAATCTAGAAAAGAAAAAACGAATCAGACGATTCGCTCTCCTTAAAATCTAGAAATAGCTTTCCAGAAATGATTATCCAATCTTTTGCAGATTAAGTACTGCATCGTGATTCATCAAGACTTGACCATACTCTTGCAAGACCGAGCGACTGATGTCACTATCGTCCGCAAACTCTCGCATACGGGCCAAAAGCCACGCTGGATATGGACTTGGATGATTTTCAATATCCACTAAAATGGTCAAATAATAGCGCTCGTTCATCTTGTAGAGTTCAGAAGTTTCCATCTCAAAAGTCACTGTCTTGGCAAAAGCCACCAAGTCAGCCAACTTAGCAAAAGAAAGGATGTAGTAGATGTAAGGTTCTTTCTTGTTCTCAGCTTCTTGTTCAGCCTGCTCCTGCTCTTCTTCCTTGGCTTCGACTTGCTCTAGAGATTGAATCGCTTCGATATCATCCTTAGTTTTGTCCGCGATACTTTTTTCCAAGGTTTTGATAAATTCATCAGGCGACATTTGAGCCAATTCTTCCATATCTGGTAAATCCGATAAGTCTTCAAAATCTAGATTTTGGTCAATCTTTGATTTGGTTACAAAGACATCAACCTTATCAGGTTTTGGAGTCACACGGAAGCTCAACATACCTGTATCCAAAAAGCTTTCAGGCATCTCTAACTCATCCAAGATAGCATAAAAGAACTCTTCTGTTTTTTCTTGAGGAACGAGAAAGTCAGCAATCTCCATCCCTCGATCCATCAAATCCTCTAAAGACATCGTGATTTTCAAAGTTGTATCACTAATTTGTTTCATTTTCATTGCTAGTAACCTCATACTTTCAGTTCTATCTATTATACTAGATTTTTACGATTTTATCAAAAGAATGAAGCGAGAATGTGATATAATACTAGAGACCATTTTACAATACAAGAAAGAAAGTACAATGAAAAATATAAAAGTTAATGCACTGGCTAGCTTGCTAGTCAATGTTCTCAATATCGTTTTTCCACTGATAACCAATCCTTATCTGACGCGGATTCTCAGCAAATCCAACTACGGTTACTTCAATACAGCCAATACCTGGGCTAGCTTTGTCATTCCACTAGCAGCCTTTGGAATATACAACTACGGGATTCGTGCTATCAGTAAGGTTAAAGACGATAAAGATAAGATTAATTATGTCTTCTCCAAGTTATTCTATATATCTGTAATTACTTCTGTCCTTACAACAAGTATCTACTTTTTGTTTATTTACCTAGATAATAGTATTGAAAATTTGAAAGAACTCTACTATATACTTGGTGTCCAGGCTCTCTTCCAATTCCTTTATATCGAGTGGATGAACGAGGCTTATGAAAACTATGCCTTCATCCTTTACAAGACATTGATTATTCGGATTGCCATGCTGGTTGCTATCTTTACCTTTGTAAAAACTCCAAATGATATCGTACCTTATGCAATTATTATGAGTGCAACGACAATTCTCAACTATCTACTCAGCTTTCTCTGGATTAAACGAGAAGTTTCCTTTGTTAAGATTGGTCTTGTCGAATTAATCAAAGCATCTAAACCACTCTTGACCATGTTGCTTCTAGCTAATGCCAATATGCTCTACACCTTACTTGATAGAATGTTTATCACCAAAGGGCCTGATGAAAACTACATTTCTTATTATACCATTGCTTCTAGCATCGTCATGTTGATTGCAAGTGTCCTGAGTGGAGCTATCAACGTCAGTATTCCACGTCTCGGCTACTATCTCGGTAAGAAAGACTACGAATCTTATAAAAATCTTCTGAACCAAGGAGCTGCCCTCTTTTATTTCCTTATCATTCCAACCAGTATTGGAATGATGGTGTTGGGAAACTACGCGGCAGTTATCTACTCTTCTGAAAAATACCTTGAAGCAGGTATTGTGACTAGTGTTTTCGCCTTTCGTACAATCATCTGGGCCATTGAATTAATTCTTGGTAAACAGATCATCTTCATCAACGACCACGAAAATCGTTTAACAGCCTTTTACTTTATTGGTGGCGGAGCTAATATCCTACTCAACAGTCTCTTGTATTTCAATAATATTTTTGCACCAGAGTACTACATTGCTACTACTATTATTGCAGAAACTGTAGTTGTTCTACTGGAAATTTACTTTATCAAAAAACATCAGCTACTTGATTTAAAAGAAATCTTTACTACTTTAACACGCTATACTATTGTATCGATCGGATTCATTCCAATCTACTTAGCGTTTAAATTCCTTTTCCAAATCAACTCTTATACAGTCAACTTCAATATGATACTCATGGTTCTCTCGACTGTTGCAACTTGTGGTATCTATTATCTCTTGATACTCTTTATCGCCAAAGATAAAACACTCCACTATGCACTCAATCTTGCACTTGCTAAGATTAAAAGAAATTAAAAGAATCCCCTGCTAATAGACTATTCTAGTAGCAGGGGATTTTCTCATTATTCCTTTTCTTTCTTGTCGGAACTACTTGACTCTATAATTGAGTCCTCTTTTTGTTTTTCTGAATTAGAAGAGTTAATTTCTTTATGATTTTCTTGCTTTTCTGCCTTATTAATCTTGTCTGATTTATCAGTTAGAGTAGATGTTTCCTGTTTGTTTGTAGAATGATTTTGCTGCTTATCAACAGTAACTACTTGTCTCCATACACCTTCTTCATTAACTTTATAACCATCAGGTGTGGTAGAATTTTTCAATAAGGAACCATCTGCTTGGAAATAGTACCAATGACCATCAACCTGTTTCCAGCCAGTTTGCATCGCTCCTGTTGAATCAAAGTAATATTGATCACCATTGACTTTTTGAAGGCCAACCAACATAATACCATCTTCAGGATTTAGATAATACCAGACGCCTTTGTCTTTTATCCAACCAGTTTTCATGGCTCCATTTGATTCAAAGTAACGGTAATGATTATCAAACCATTTCCAGCCAGTCTGCATGGCACCAGATGCACTAAAGTAATATTGCTTGCCATCTACTTGATTGAGGCCAACCAACATAGCGCCTTCCTTAGATTCAAGATAATACCACATATCATGATCTTTTAGCCAACCAGTTTGGAGTGCACCAGATGAGGCGTAATAATGCCAGACATCATTTGACCACTGCCAGCCAACTTGCATGTTACCTGAGGATTTAAAGAAATAGGTTTTTCCATCAATCGCTTTAGATCCTACGGCCATGATACCTGTTTCTGGATCCAAATAATACCATGATTCTTTATCTTTCAACCAACCAGTTTTCATAGCACCTGAGTTCGTATAGAAGTACCAGCTATTGTCTTGCCACTTCCAGCCAGTCTGCATGGCACCACTAGCATTCAAATAGTAACGAATACCCTTTATATCTTGTCTGCCAGTTAACATGATGCCATCTTTATCCAGATAATACCATGTTTCCTGATCCTTGACCCAGCCAGTTTTCATAGCTCCAGAACTTGCAAAATAGTTCCAGTGACCATCAACAAAGGCCCAGCCAGTTTGCATGACACCTTCTTGATTAAAGTAGTATGTGCTTCCATTGATATTCTTTTTACCGACAGTCTTTAGACCATCCTCATCATAGAAATACCAAGCTGAATCAATCTTTTGCCAAGTTGAAGGCTTACCTGAAATTTGTAGTACGCCACTTTCGCTAAAGAACATCTTCTTACCATTAAAAACTTGGTGTCCTGTCAGCATCTTACCATCTGCCGCAAAAAGGTATTTTTTCCCTCCAATTTCAGAGAGCTCGCTAAATCGTCTAGCACCATTCGATTGGATATAATACCAAGAGTTATCTAGCTTGAACCATCCACCAGTTTGCATTTTACCATTTTGGTTCAGATAGTAATCATTCCCCTTGGCATTTTCTCCCCAGTCGTCATTAAGGTGAAGCCAGCGGCCTGCTTGCATTTGTCCTTTTCCATTAAAGAAGTAAGTGGCTCCGCCAATCTCTTTCCAGCCGATAGCCATTTCCCCGTCAGACAAACGATATTTCCAATAGCCATCTTCTTGATACCATTTTTCGTCAACTACTGGGATATCAGGGAAGGTATTTGAAACATTAGCAAATCCTTTATCGCTAATATCAAAAACAGTAGCGTCTTGAGTTTGGCTAGCAGCACGAAGAACCTGAATATTTTTCTTCTGAAGGTATTCTCTAGTTGAAGCAACATTAATATCTCCACCAGTTGTCTGAATAATCATTTTTGGTGATAAGTTTTCAAGGAAATTAATCGTATTTGAAATTGTCGCATCATAATGGTGGTTCCATTTCATCATATCAACCTTGCCGATAACTGGACCTAACTTATCTTCTGCTCCTTCGGCATTATCTAAATCTCCACCAAGATAGATTCTCTTTCCTGCCACAGTCACTACTGAAACAATGGAGTTGGAGTTATCATCTCGAACTTTTTTCAGATTCCCGTCAGCATCATATTCATTCTTGTAGTTGTAGAGCTGGATATCCATATCACCTAATTTTATATGACTATCCTCATCTGAAATATTCTGGATAAGCGTAACTCCTCGTTTTTGAGCTGCTCTCAAAGCATTATCATAATTGAAAAGATTATCCCATAGCCCCCACTTTGCTGTGATTCGATCATCTGAATATTTTTTCAAATAAAACTTACCAACCTGATAACGATTGAGTATTTCGTCTGCTCCACCAATATGATCACTATGAACATGAGTTCCTATGATAAAATCTAATTTTTTAACACCTATTTCATCTAGGTGGCGAATCAATCTATCCTCTAATACTTGATAATTTCTCATAGAAATTCCCCAACGACTTGGATAGCGTGGGTCACTCCCATCAGGAAAATCATAGTCTTCTCCCATATCAATCAAAGCATAGTGACCATTGCTTTCCAGAAGGATGGCGTCACTCCCAGATTTTGCTTTAGTATTTATGAAATGGATACGATTGCCCGAACCTGCAGAGATAGTATTTGCATTTACTCCTTGCGATAACTGAATCAGCGCTAGAAAGAATACAAGAAAACTATACCCAACTAATTTTATTAACTGTTTATTTTTCATCTTGAAAACCCCTTTATTTTAAAAGATAAGAAACTTATACTAATCAATCCAATAATTTTTATCTCCTCCTGGCACTTGTTGCTCAATGGGTGGCGGACTCATATAGTTTTCTCCAAATTCGTAGACAAGTAATTCATGGTATTTTCTAGGAACCTTGACCACAATGTTTTCATACGGCATATCAATCAAATCATAGAGCCACTCTTTTTTTATACCATCTGGATAATAGGGATCATAGATAGTACAAGTGAGATCTGTTGCTTGATCCACACTATACTTCAAAGCAAGACTCTCTAATTTTTGGTTCCATATCTGTGGGGAAGTTAAACGAAAAATAGCTGACCCCATATAACGAGGGAGATTTTTAAGTCCACCATTCTCAGACTTAATCCCTTTAAAATTCAAAGAAGAAAGACGAATGAAATATTTGTAGAGCTTCATTTTCTTCTGGTCACTTTCTTGCGTTACGACACCATCATATGGAAAGATGTCAACGCAGGTTCCCAATACGACCGTTTTATCTATAAGATTAGCATCTCGACGTGTCCTCACATCATAGACTCGCATATAACTGTAAGGATACCCCTTTGTTTCTCTGAATGAAATTAATTTGTAGTAGGGATGATTTTCATTTTTTAAAACCTTATACAGTTTTTCAAATTCATCACGCGCTAAGGAAATATCTGTATCATCATCCCAAGGTATAAATCCTTTATGGCGTACAGCTCCTAGTAATGTTCCAAAATCAATAAAATATTTGATATGATGTTGTTCACAAAGATCATGAAGATACTTTAAAATATCTAATTCTACTTGTTTGATTTCTTCAAGAGTTAAAGTTCTTTCAGACATAGGTTTTATTCTCCTAAATTTGACTATATTTTTAAACGTTTCTTAATCCCAATCCAGTTATTTAGACTTTTTAACAACCTTCCACAATTTAAAATCATGATGAGATACTCTTTGTTCAACTGGCGGTAATTGCATATAATCTCCGTAGTCTGAGGTCAAAATTTCATGATATTTTTTCGGAATGGTAAATTTCTTACCTTCAAATGTTCCAGTAATAACTTGTTCTAGCCATTCGCGTCTCCACACTGGTTTGTTCATATCCTTGTAGATAAGATAATCCACTTCCTCATAATCCGACACTTTACGTGATTTAGCAAGTTCTTCAATTTGTGCAACGTATTTATTTGTATTTGTGAAATAAAAAATAATAACTGAAATATAGCGTATCAGTGAATTCAGTACACTTTTCGTATTGGTGATACCTTTAAATGTATAGCAACTCAATTGACGTTTCTTTATCAGCTTCGTCATCTTGTTCTTGAAATTTGTATCATTCTCGTAGCCATCTACAGGGAAAATATCTACATAAATCCCCATATTTGAATCAATGCGAACATCTTCTTCTAGCAAGTAGGTATGGTTATCCTGCACTTTCATGAAGGGATAGACATAGTTGAGATTATTTTTATAAGACATCACTTCGTAACGTTCGTCAGGGTTAGCGATAAGATAGTCTTGCAACTTTTCATAATCTTCTCGTAACATACAGATATCCATGTCATCATCCCAAGGAATAAAACCTTTATGACGAACCGCACCGATAAGACTACCATAAGCTAGGAAATATTTGACACCAATTTTCTGACAAGTTTCATGAATGTATTCCATGATTCCTAGTTCCATCTGTTGAATCTCTCTAATATCAGTTACTTCCTGATAACGAATACCTTCATCACGTTTGCAAACAACTAATCCATAACCAATAATCAACCAAAAGATAATATTAATAAAGTTAGTTGAGTACATAATCTGACTTTCAAATAATTGACCGAACAAGATGCCAAAGAAAAGAATCATAATCAACTTTTCAGAGTTCTTTTTAGAAACAATCAAATAAGTCAAAAAGCGCTTAATTATATATCCTAGTAGAAGTAGAAAGGATGCTAAACCTAAAATTCCAGAACTCACAAATACCGTTACCAAAATGTTATGGAAGTTTCCACCAATGAGAGAATTTTGAATCTCAAATTTACTGAAATATTTTGTGTAATAATCTGGAACATTCCGTACACCATAACCAAAAATTGGTTTCTCGCTTCCCATTTTGATAGCATTTTTCCAAATATAAGTTCTACCACTAGGTGTTGTTTCTATTAGATGAAGTTCACCTGTTTTTTTTATAACTGAAGAATCCGTTTCTGCATAAGATTGTCCTTTATTTAAGTCTAATACAGTCGCTTTCCCCGAGGATATGTAAATAGAGGTTACATAACTCAATCCGATGTTAGCAGCAGAAACAAGTAAAGCAGAAACAATAAAGATTAGAAATCGCTTAGCTAACTTGCCCCCGTTAATAAAGAAACTATAAAACCCAATCATTAACACTAAAGATAATAAAGCTCCTCTACTTTGCATGGTTGCGAAGTAAACTAATTGAATCACATTATTCAGTTTAAGATAGACAGAATATTTACTTCCTTTATGAATCAAATACATAGCCAAAATAATGCTAATGTATGAAAATATCGCACTAGCATTTGGATTAACAATCCCCCACAGACGTCCATTCATAACACCATAGTAATAAGATTGTTCGCCAATCTTAAATAGGATAAGGACTCTACTTACCAATAAACCAAACGCAAAAATTGCTGAAGAAAAAGATACAATTTGAACCGTATAAGCAATCCAGTCAAATAATTTTTTAAGTTGCCCTGATTGTAACATGGTAAATAATAAAACATAGGTTACCATGAAGAGGATTTCAATCACATTTCCAATCAGATGTCCAGAGCGATTGAAAATAGCCGATAGCAGATGACTTCCAGCTAAGAGTCCAAATAAGGATAGAAATTTGCGATCTACTGTGATTTCTTTCCACTTAAACAATAAGGTATAGCAAATATAAAACACTACAATCGCTGATAATCCCTTGTAGAGGGGATTTGCTATCTTATAAACCAGTGAACTCATACTTAAAATCGAAATAAAAACAAATAGATACGCAATCCATAGTTTTGATTTTTCAAAGTATTCATCCAATTTTGAAAAATTCATTTTCAACTCCTTCTCATGATATTAGTTTTTTAATCCAACAATTTTCTTATATAGCCATGGAGAAATGACAAGTGAAAAGATTGCTACCTTGCGAAAAGTAGTGAAATAAGCATCCTTCCATATTTCGCATCGATGCTGAACAATCCAAGTCCTCAGCTCGGCTTTCTCCTTTTGATACTCTTCACGTGAAGTAAAGATAATTTTATCGTAAACTGTGATGTACGACCAACATTCTCTGTTTATTAATTCGTATTTTAAATTAGGAAAGACTTGTGATACTTGAGCAATAATTCTCGTATAAACTTTTATAGTGTCAAATACATGCCGATTAACAGATGTTGTCGCACTTCCCTCACGATGATCATAATAATAAATTGGTTTATCAATGAATACACTACTACATCTTGTCTTTAGTAACAATTCTGTTAAAAATAAGGCATCTTCAGCTAGGTGATAATTTGTATTAAACTTTTCATCCGTAAGCAGGTCTCTCTTAAACAGTTTTGCGACTGGAAAAAATGACGTTCTGCTAGTCATCAGTAGTTCCTTCATGGTTTCTTCTGTTGACCAGAGTTCTGTTTTTCCAGAATGTGGAGGTAGGTCTGTTACAATGCCATTTTTGATATGGTGTAGAGGAGCAATTACAAAGCCTACATTCAACCCTTCAACTGCACTTGCTAAAGTAGCTAAGTAATCTTGGGTAACAAAATCATCGCTATCAATAAAGGTAACCCAAGAACCCGTCGCTAGCTGAATTCCCATATTTCTAGCATTTGAAACACCAGCATTTTCGATATGGTAAACTTTGATATTCTCATACTGATTTGCTAAATGATCACAGATTTGTCCACTAGAATCAGTAGATCCATCATTTATTAGGATTAGTTCAAAATTGGTATAAGTCTGATGAAGAATTGACTCCACACATCGTTCCAGATAGGCTTCTACATTGTAGACTGGAACAATAACGCTTATTTTTTCTCCCATCATGCTCCGTACTCTCCCTTGTACTCTCTATAACTCTTATCCATGTCTGCTATAATCACATCATGATGTGGTAGCTGCTTATCTGCTGGTGGAGGTGTCATATAATCACCAAAAGCAGTGCTGAGATAGGCATCGTAGCCAACTGGAATGGGCATCTCTGTCTCTTCAAATGGCAAGAAAAGATTATCTTCAAAAGATGCGATTGGGTACTTATTTCTCATGTAGCCAGGCCCTGAGCATAACTCCGTGATTCCATCGCTCTCAGCCAGACTGTACTTGGTCATTTCTTTTTCAGCTTTTTTCCAAATATGATAGCGGAGAGATTTGGGAGTCACCCCCAGTAAAATACGGCTTCCCCATTTCATGACTGCGCCATGCTTTTCTGGAACAGTTTGAGCACAAAAGAGTGAATAAATCAATGCCCAACGAACCTGTTTTTTCCGCTCAGCTGGATTTTTCGGATAATAATCCAAAGGCAAAACGTCCAAGGCCAAACCATGTGGTAAATTCAAATCCTGCTGGTAAGGTTTGATACAGGTGGTTTCCTTGTCACGAATGGTAATAAAAAGATTACGGTCGACAAAATCCTTGTTACTCTTTGACAAGAAATAACGTTCATCTGCATAACGAGGCCATAATTCTGCCAATTTTTCATAATCCTTACGGGGCATAAAAAAGTCTAGGTCGTCGTCCCAAGAAATGAACCCCTTGTTTCGAAGGGCACCAATAGCACCTCCACCACAAAGATAACAAAGCAAATCATGTTCTTTACAAAAGGCCACAAAATATTCAGCCATTTCCAGACTACGTGCCTGAATTGCTTTCAAATCACTCATGTCTCTCCTCTTCTGTTCAATAACGAGTTATATCGTTTTATTATACCATAAAAAAGCCTTAAAAATCCATCAGGCACTAAGAAAAATCAAAGTTCAAACCACTATTTCACTAGTGATTCGAACCTTGATTTTTCCTGTATTAGTTTATCTCATCCTCATCTGAGAAAGTTTAGTTTGATATTTATTTTGGTCTACTAAGAGTGCCTGTCCTCCATAAACATCGTAATCATCGACCCAATCACCTAGTTCTGGAACTGTTAATCTTTCAATGCCATTTTGCGCTCCATCTAGGAAGGATAAACCATTGGTCAGTAGGAAACTATAGGGAACATTCGTAGAGGTCATCCCAAAGACCTTACCAAGTGCTTCTGATCCAGAAAAAAGTTTAGTTGGATCCTTTAGTTGTTGCAGAACAGCTGTCAACACTTGCTGTTGTCTCTTGGTACGACCGTAATCACCTTCATCATCATCACGGAAGCGAGCATAATTTAGCAAGGTTGAACCGTTCATCTGCTGTTTCCCAACTTTGATAGTCTGGGTTGGAGACTCTGTTTCTGTAGCATGTAAGTCATCTCCCACCGTAGCTTCGGTTAAAGGTTGACCTTCTAAGGTTGAGAATTTGGCATCAATCGTCACCCCATCAGGGAAGAGAGTATCAATAGCGGTTGCGAAGGCCTGAAAATCAACCAAGGCATAGTACTTAATATCCAAGTCAAAATTATCTTTCAATACTTGGCGAACCATTTCTGCCCCTTTTTTGCCTTCTTGTTCCCCTAGTTCATAGGCTACATTTAACTTATTATCTGTTTGTTTCTTCCCATTGATAATCTTACTATATCCATCAATATAAACTAAGTTATCACGCATGAAACTAACCAGCTTAATTTTCTTATCTGAGCCGCCAACATTTAGTACCATAATAGAGTCCGTTCTCGTCTCGGCACTGTTTTGGCCAATTCGTCCATCCGTCCCCATAATCAAAATATTAACCCCATCCTTGGTATCTTGACCATTAAAGACTTCTACTTGAGCTGCCTTAGCATTGGCAGGTTTATTTGGATCCGCATTTGAATAGCCTTTTAGGAACATAAAAATCATGCCAAAACCGACACAGGCTAGAAGGGAAAGCAATCCTGCAAAAATGCGACCCCAACGAATCTTACGTTTTTTGGACTTAACCTTTGGATGAGAATGAGTTTTCTGGTATTTTTTTGCACGACTTCGGTTACCATAGGATGGAAGAGGAGACTGATTGATTGGTTCCATGAAAGACTCTTCCATATCATGATTTTCATTATGAATTTCTGGAGAAGTCTCACTACTGCTAGCCATATTTAACTTACCTTGCAGGTATGCAAACTCTTTTTTCTCTCGCTCATTGAGGTAATGAATGTTCTTAAAGAGATAGTCATAACGCAACTGCTCATGATGACTTAAAGGATTTTCTTTACTCATCTTCTCTCCTTTCCATGGTCTGATATTGGATAAATAGGATAGGCGCCCAGCACTTTATACTGGATTCCAATCGCTTCTAATTCTTTTTGGGCAAAGTGGACCAAATCCTTATCAGCATAGTCCACATCGATAATGAAAAAGTATTCTCCCAGTGCTGTTTTGAGGGGACGACTTTCAATTTTTGTCAGGTCAATTCCTCGCCAAGCAAAGGTAGACAGGGCCTTATAAAGTGCGCCCGGAAGGTTGTCAGGTAAGGTCAAGGCCAAACTCATTTTTTCACTTTGTGCTTTCACTGGCATACTAGGCTTTTCAGCTCCCAGAACCCAGAAACGTGTGAAATTGGCTTCCATTTCCTGAATATCCTCGGCAATCAGTTCCAAGTCATATTCTTCGGCAGAACTTCTAGGTGCAATAGCCGCAAAAAGTTTATCTGGATGTTCGGAAATAAAGCGCGCTGCATAGGCAGTACTAGCAGTCACCTCGATTTGGGCCTCTGGATACTGTTCATCGATGAATTTCTTACCTTGAGCCAAAGCCTGTGGATGTGAAAAAATCTTTTCAATCTTAGTATGACCTGGAACCACCATCAACTGCTGGTGAATGGGCTGAACAATTTCTGCTACTGCTTGGATGCGAGCCTGATGAAAAAGATAGTCCAAGGTTTCATGAACACTACCCTCGATAGAATTTTCAACTGGCACCACAGAATAGTCCACCAAGCCTTGCTCATAGGCCTTAATGACATCTGTAATGTTGGCAAAAGCCTGCAATTCCTCATGAGGAAAAGCTGTCTGCACTACGTGGTGTGAAAATGATCCCTTGGGACCTAGATAAGCAATTTTCATCTCAGTTCCTCTATAATTTCCTCTGGGCTTAGCTTGGTCACATCCAAAACCCGACTGCCCACTTCCTCATACCAAGCCTGTCTTTCTTGAAAAATAGCTGCAAGTTCTTCCTTGCTATTCTTTAGAAAAAGCGGACGCTGATTGTCCTTATCAGCTGCGATACGTTGATAAAGCGTTTCAAAATCAGCTTTCAGGTAGATGTTATCAGAATTGGTCTTGAGTAAGTCACGATTTCGCTTAGAAATGACCACGCCCCCACCAGTTGACACAACTTGGTCCGTTTTTAGTAGGTCAGCTAATACTTCAGACTCTACCTGTCGAAAGGCCGCTTCTCCCTTTTCAGCGAAAAATTCCGTAATAGACATACCTAAGCGTTTCTCAATCAGAGCATCTATATCAAGGTAATTAGGGTCCAATCCTCTAGCAATTGTGGATTTACCAGCTCCCATAAATCCTAGTAATACCTTAGCCATAAATCAAGCTCTCCAAATCATCAAAGAAGCTTGGATAGCTGGTATTGATGGCTTCAGCACGATCAAGCTCCACTTCTCCATCTGCAACCAAGAGAGCTGCGATAGCTGTCATCATACCGATACGGTGGTCTCCAAAAGTATTGACTCTAGCACCGTGAAGAGCTGATTTACCTTTGATAATCATTCCATCTTCTGTAGGTGTAATATCTGCTCCCATGCTATTTAAAGCATCTGCCACCACCTGAATGCGGTCTGTTTCCTTGACCTTAAGTTCCTCAGCATCCTTAATAACTGTGACACCTTGTGCTTGGGTCGCAAGTAGAGAGATAACTGGCAATTCATCAATCAAGCGTGGAATCAAAGCGCCACCAATCTCTGTTCCTTTCAAGTCAGAAGACTCAACAGTCAAAGTAGCAGATTTAGCGACTGGATCAATTTCAGTTATTTCTAGTTTTCCCCCCATGGCACGAATGACATCAATAATACCAGTACGCGTTTCGTTGATGCCCACATTCTTAAGCACCACACGAGAGTTTGGAACAATCAAACCTGCGACCAACCAAAAGGCTGCACTGGAAATATCTCCTGGTACGACCACCTTTTGTCCAGTCAGTTTTTGGGGTCCTTGGACTGTAATTTTCTTGCCGTCCACACTTAAATGACCACCAAATTGTTGCAACATATCTTCAGTATGATTACGGGTGCACTCTTTTTCGATGATAACAGACTCCCCCTGAGCCTGCAAGGCTGCAAATATCAAGGCTGACTTGACTTGGGCAGAAGCAATTGGCAACTCATACTGAATAGGTGCTAGGTTTTTCGTCCCTTTTAAATAAAGGGGAGGCAGATCTCGCTCAGTTTGCCCTGAAATGCTGACACCCATTTTTTTCAGAGGAATCGTCACGCGGTCCATAGGACGTTTGGAAAGACTGTCATCTCCAAACATTTCTACTTCAAAGTCTGCACCAGCAAGAACACCTGAAATCAGGCGAATCGAGGTTCCAGAATTTCCCATATCAAGGGCATTTTGCGGAGCTTTTAAACCATCCATACCTACACCTTGAATGGTAATAACTCCATCTTTATCCTCAATATCAACACCAAGGTCACGAAAGACTTGCATGGTCGAAAGGACGTCTTCGCCTCTCAGAATATCATAAACCTTGGTCTCACCCTCAGCCAAACTTCCAAAAATAATGGAACGGTGACTGATAGATTTGTCACCTGGAACTCGGATACTGCCGTGTAAGTGGCTAATGTTTGTTTTTAGTTTCATACTGGACCTCATACTTGCAATACTTTTACCTATTTTATCATAAAAAGCCAGAAATTCCTTAAAAATTTCTGACTTTATGATAGTTATTTTCTTATTTTAGCAATTCTGAAACTGGTTCGAAAACAATCTTTTCAATGTCAGAAAGGTAAATTGCCAATTGTTGTTGCTTAGTAAAGAATTCTGACAAGAGGCTGTTCCCCTGAATCTGCTTGCCAAAGCCTTCCATCTTAGCTTGGAAGGAAGCATCTGGCATTTGACCTGTCTGTGCTAGTTTTTGAATTTCCTCTTGAAAAGCAACATATTCTGTAAAGATTTTACTTGCCTCAGCATCTGCTGAAATCGCATCTTTAGCTGCTTTGACAGCCTTGTATTCTGGTAATTCGCGTAGACCGCGACTAAGTTCATTTGCACTATCGTAAATATTTGACATAATTTTCTCCTTATTTATTTCTTTTAAAATTAATAGTCACTCTGTGATCTTTATTATTGTGCAATAACTTCAATATGACCTCTTGAATGTCCATAACTTAATTCCTTATCTGGTATATACTTTATCTTCAAAGAGCCTAAATTAGAATCTGTTATAGTTTCATTTGATACAAGATTATCAAAATAACTATTTATCTCATCATCAGATAAAGACGATTCAATTGCTCTAACAATATCATGAAATACTTCTTTCATTCCCGCAACACCAGATTCACTATTTTCATTTGTCTGATTTATTGTTACATTGATTTTATCAGTATCATTTGCATGTAAAAGTTCCAAGTAGTATCCGTAGCTTGATGCGAAATATTTTATTTTTATATTTCCTTTTTTGATATTTTCTAATGGGCTATTAGAATGTTGATTATAGCTATTGATAAAGTCATTAATAATTCTATCGTCTACATACTTTGAATTATTTTTCTCTTAACTTATTTCTTTCTTGGATGATTCATTTTTTGTCTCAACACTTGCTTCTGAAGTAGTTTTCACATCTTTTTTAACAGCGTAAGCTCTAAGTAAGATAAAAGAAATAAAGATAATACCAAATATGAATCTAGGCTCTATTTTAGGCATATTTTTCTCCTTATTTGATGACGACTGTGTAGTCGGTATTTTCTGTTATGAGATGCTCGGCTCGTTCCAAGTCTTGAGCATTTTTAAATGAAATTTGTAGAATCCCGTGAATGTCTTCACGATTTTCCTCATTGATGTGAATATTAACCAAGGAAGTTCCACGTAGCAATTCCAAAATCCTCAAGATGACATCTTCTTCATCGGGAACGTCAACATAGAGGTCATAAGAGCTATCCACACCACCACGCTTATGAATTTCCATAGCCTGACGTTGCTCACGCGCTTGGTTGAAAAAGTTCCAGATCTGCTCCTCATCTCCCTTGCTGATGGCCTGACCAATCGCTTCTAAGCGCTCCTTGAAATCCTCGATTCGATCCAGAATGGTTTCACGATTAGACAAGAGAATAGAGGTCCACATCCCTGGCTCGCTTTCCGCAATTCGAGTCATATCTCGAAAACCACCGGCCGCAAAGCGCCTTGCCATCTCATGTTCTTGAGCATAGACCGCGGTCTGTTCCATGAGACTGGAAGCCAGAATATGAGGAAAATGGCTAATCTGAGAAGTGACTCGATCATGCTCCTTGGCATTAATTTCGATAAAACGAGCATGAAGACCTGAAAGCAAGTCCTTCATTTCCTCAAGTGTGTCAGAACTTGTCAGGTTCGAAGGCGTGAAGATATAATAGGCATTTTCAAAAAGATTGACATCTGCCGAAGCAGCTCCTGTCTTGTGACTACCAGCCATGGGATGGGCCCCGACAAAGCGAACAGATTTGCCAGCCAAATACTGCTCCGCTGCATCCACAATGGCTGACTTGGTCGAACCAGCATCTGAAATAATCACGCCTTCTTTCAAGTCCAAGTTGGCCAATTCCTTAATGAAAGCAATGGTTTGTTTGATTGGCAAGCTGAGAATGATGATATCTGCCAAAGGAGCAAAACTGGCAAAATCATCTGTTGCACGGTCAATCATGCCTTCTTTCAAGGCGATATCTCTCGAGGCTTGACTGCGATTGTAACCTAAAATTTCATAATCTGGATGATCGCGTTTGATACCAAGTGCCATCGAGGCACCGATCAAACCAAGACCTGCGATATAGACTGTTTTTGCCATAGGAACTCCTTAATAGTTCTTTGTATAGTCTCGGTGTTTGGCCACTGCTTCTTTTAATTCCTCTAGGTTATCTGATGAGAATTTTTCAAGGATTTCTTGTGCCAGAACCGTTGCCACAACAGCTTCCATAACTACACCTGCAGCTGGAAGAGCAGTCGGATCACTTCTTTCAACAGTTGCCTTGTAGGGTTCATGGGTTTCGATATCCACACTCATAAGTGGTTTGTAGAGAGTGGGAATGGGCTTCATCACGCCTCGAACAACAATGGGTTGCCCATTGGTCATACCACCTTCAAAGCCCCCTAGATTGTTGGTACGACGAGTATAGCCGTCTTCTTTAGACCAGAGAATTTCATCCATGACCTGGCTACCTTTGCGGTAACCAGCTTCAAATCCAAGGCCAAATTCCACCCCTTTAAAGGCATTGATAGAGACAACAGCTTGGGCCAATCTTGCATCCAATTTTCTATCCCATTGTACATAGGAACCAAGACCAACTGGAACACCTCCAACGACTGTCTCCACAACCCCACCGATGGTATCACCGTCACGTTTGATTTGATCAATATAATCCTTGATTTCCTGTTCTCTTTCTTGGTTGACAATAGAAACTTCAGACTGGGCAGCTCGTTTCTTAATCTCAGCAACTGTGAGACTCTCAGGAACATCGATTTTCTTGCCACCAAAGACCACGACATGGTTGGCAATCTCCATATCCAGCTCAGCCAAAAGTCGTTTAGCTACAGCCCCAACTGCCACCCGCATAGTTGTTTCACGAGCTGATGAACGCTCCAAGGAATTTCTCAAATCATCAAAACGGTACTTGATGCCCCCAACCAAATCGGCATGACCTGGCCGAGGATGGGTGATTTTTCGTTTGCTTTTAAGTCGTTCTTCAATGTCTTCCGCAGACATGATATCCAGCCATTTTTGATGGTCCTTATTGATGACATCCATGGTAATGGGAGCCCCTGTTGTCTTCCCGTGGCGAACGCCAGAAGTAAAGATAACTTGGTCGCTCTCAATCTTCATACGACCACCGCGACCGTATCCACCCTGACGGCGTTTCAAATCCTCATTGATGTCCTCTGCTGTCAAAGGAAGTCCAGCTGGGATTCCTTCAATGATAGCCGTCAGACGGGGGCCGTGTGATTCTCCTGCAGTTAAATATCTCATACACTCTCCTTATTTTACCAAGTAGTCTTTCATCTCTTCCAGAGAAACTGAGTGAATAGTCGCTGAACCGAGCTCTGGCACCAAGACCAATTTCAAGGTATTGCCACGCGCTTTCTTGTCATGAGTCAAAGCCTGATAAAGCTTGTCAACATCCCAGTTTTCATAGTCAACAGGCAAGCCAAATTTCTGACACATATCTGTAATGGACTGAGTTATGCCAGCTGGCATGAGGCCTTTTTCCTCTGCAACCTTGGAAATCTGTACCATACCCATGGCCACAGCTTCTCCATGCATGACCTTGCCATAACCGGCCGTCGCTTCAATGGCATGACCAATAGTATGGCCAAAATTGAGGTAAAGGCGAACACCATTGTCCAACTCATCCTCAACTACCATCTTACGCTTGACCTGGCAAGAATGTTCAATCAAGGTCTCTGCATGTTCCAGAATGCTCTCAACAGAACCATCCAGCTCCGTCAAAAGAGCCCACAGTTCTGGAGCCTCAATCAAGCCATACTTGATAACCTCACCCATCCCTTCAATCAACTCTCTTTTTCCAAGCGTTTCAAGGACAAGCGGGTCAATCAGAACCCCATCTGGTTGGGCAAAGGTACCCACCATATTCTTAGCAAATGGAGTATTGACGCCTGTCTTTCCGCCGATAGAAGAATCCACCTGGGCTGTCAAGCTAGTCGGTATCTGAACAAAGTGAATGCCCCGCATATAGGTAGAGGCTACAAAACCAGCCAAGTCCCCAACGACACCACCTCCGAGAGCCACGATTCCATCACTACGAGTCAGACCTTGCTTGACTAAAAATTCATAGACTTTCTGGACAGTGGTTAAATTCTTTCTTTCTTCCCCTTCCAAAAAGTCAAAAACTGCTACCTGAAAACCAGCATCTTCTAGGCTGAGCTTGACCTTCTCTGCATAAAGAGAAGCTACATGGTTGTCTGTTACGATAACCACTTTTTGCGGTTGCCAGAGTTCTCGCAACCATTGACCAGCCTGAGCCAGACAGCCTTTTTCAATCTGAATATCATAAGGATGATGAGGAATATCGATTCTGATTTTCATAGGAGAATCTCCCTTTCTTTATTGGTATTTTTCTGTTAAAGACTGCCAAATCTCTTCTGTTGGCATTTCCTTTCCTGTCCACAGTTGAAAAGCTTCTGCAGCTTGATAGAGCAACATTCCCAGACCATTGACAACTGGATTCCCCTGACTTCTAGCCCATTTCAAAAATGGTGTTTCAAAGGGTTGGTAAATGATATCTGCTACTAAAAGAGTTTCTGATAGGACAATGTTTTCAGGAACTGGAGATGATTGACCATCCATCCCTACACTTGTCGCATTGACTAGTAAGTCCGACTCAGCAATCCTTGCTTGCAGTTCAGGAACATCTTCTAAAGCATACAAATCCACTTTAAAGCCTGTCTGCTCCTGTAACTTGTCTAGATAAGGTCTTGTTTTTTCCATAGAAACTGAACGAACAAAGACCGAAATCTGATTGACACCATCCAAAATAGCCTGTGCCAAGATGGATTTAGCCGCACCACCTGCACCCAGCAGGGTCATCTTCTTACCTGTAATTGTAAAAGAAGGCAAGCTCTTAAAAAATCCCTTGCCATCTGTATTATATCCAATTAAATTGCCATTCTCATTGACAACCGTATTGACCGCACCGATCAAGCGCGCTTCGTCACTCAGCTCATCCAAATAAGGAATCACCTGCTCCTTATAGGGCATGGACAGGTTGATGCCAAACATCTGGTAGCGACGAATATTGGCCACTGTTTCTGCCAAGTCACCCGCTTCAATCTCCCAAGCCACGTAAGCACCATTGGTAGCTGTCGCCTCAAAGGCGCTATTGTGAATAAATGGGGAAATAGAATGCTTAATAGGATTGGCAACAACGGCAGCTAAACGTGTATAGCCATCAAGCTTCATCCAAAATCTCCCGAATTTTTTTCATATTAGCTAGGGAAATCTGACCTGGGGCACTTGCCTCATCTAGACTAGCAAAGGACCAGCTAGAACCAGTCACATCTGCAGTGATGCGAGAGACCTTGCCCACCTTACCCATAGAAATAGTTACATATTCCTGCTCAGGATTGAGGGTTTTAAAGCCTCGTGTATAGTTCATCAAGTCTAGCACATCCTGCTCCGTGTGAGCCATCACCGCAACCTTAACAAGTTTTGGATTTAAACTCGTCAACTCTGACAAAATTTCCATCATGTTCTCAGGTGTTTCTTGGAAATTATGGTAACTCAAAACGAGATTTGGGAAGTCCAGCATTCCCTCAAAAACATCCTTGTAGCTATAGTACTCAAAATCAATATAGTCTGGTTGATAGAGTTGCGCCACTTCCTTGATTAGATGGATATATTCTTCTGGAGAAAGGTCGATTTCTCCCCCTTCAGAGCGAGTTCGCAATGTGAAAACCAACTCACGGCCTGCGAATTTTTCAAAAATAGCTGGAGCTACCTGCAAAATTGCTTCCTTAGGCAGATAGTCGGCACGCCATTCAATGATGTCGGAATCCAGATACCTCGTGGCATCCAGAGCCTGGGCCTCCTCTAAACTTCTTGGCATTACTGAAACGATTAATTTCATTTACTAACCTTCATACTAATCACCTTGAGGTAATTACTACTTTCATCTTTTTTATTATAGGCGAAATCTGCTGGAAGACCATATTTGTTTAAAATCTGGTAACTTCTTCCTGCAAAGCCCTTATCAATTTGTTCTGTAAATTTCTGGCGGGAAACATTGGCAGCATTGGTACTAGCAATGATAATCCCTTCCGGATTTAAAATCTCAAGACTCTGGGATATCAACTTGTGATAATCCTTGGCCACAGAGAAAGATTGTTTTTTATTCCGAGCAAAGCTAGGCGGATCTAGGACAATCACATCATAAGTCAAGCCTTTTCGCTTAGCATATTTGAAATATTCAAAGACATCCATGACTATGAAACGATGGTCGTCTGTGCTGATTCCATTTGCCTGAAAATGCGCTTGAGACAATTCTCGTGAACGTTTAGCTAGGTCAACCGAAGTAGTCTGGCTTGCTCCTCCCATGGCCGCAGCTACTGAAAAGGCTGCTGTGTAGGAAAACATATTGAGCAAGGATTTACCCATAGCCAATCCATCCACTAAACTACCGCGAACTTCATGCTGGTCTAGGAAAATCCCTGTCATCAAGCCATCGTTCATAAAGACTTGATACAAAACACCATTTTCCAAAACAGTGAAAAAGTCAGGTGCTTCTTGACCATAAATATGGGCAGATTCATAGTCCAAACCCTTAAAACGGATCTTCTCATAAGCTCCTAAAACCTCAGGAAAAACCTGTCTAAAAGCTTCTGAGATAGCCTTGCGAATCTGATAAACATAAGAGTTATACCAAGAAAAGACAGCATAGTCGCCATAAAGGTCCACTGTCAGACCGCCAAAACCATCTCCCTCTTGGTTGAAGAGACGAAAGGCAGTTGTCAAATCATCTTGATAGTAGGCACTTCTCTTTTCTTTCGCTTGTCTAAACAGTGCTTCAAAGAAAGCTTGATTTAAGACCACCTTGTCCTTACTAACAAACCAACCCAAGCCCTTGTTTTGCTGAGAAAGGTAGGCAGTCCCAAGAAAGGTTCCTTCCTGACTCTGCACTTCTACTTCCTGATTCTTGAGATTGATATTCTCAAGATCGCTGGCTTCTAGTAAAACTAGTCCCTTTGAAAGCTTTTTTTCAACCCGTTTACTGACTCTTATTCTATTCATAGTCCCTATTATAGCAAATTTTGTGACAATTCTCAAAAAAGAAACTACCCTTGCTTTTTTACTCTAGTTTTAAAAAATGGTATACTAATACTAATAAAAACTTAGGAATTAATTGTGTGAGAATCAAAATAAAAGATGCTCTTCCATCGTGGAGGAGCATTTCTTTTTATAAAATAAAATTCAACGAAAATTAAAGAACAAACTAGGAAACTAGCCTCAGGTTAACTGTGAGATTGTAGGTAGAGAGGTTGCACCTGCAATATATGTCTATCAAGTTTAGTGACGTAAATTGTAGAATAAAGATAAGAAGGCATAGAGAGAAGATAAATCAGCTTCAGTAGATATCTGGAAAATTTGATTTTATAGAAAAGCCTTTTGTTACAAACTCAATATACTATCAATAAATAATATTATAGAAGCAACAATAATTATAATTTCACCTATTTGCATCAGTCTATTTCGAACTTTAAATATATGTTCTATCAAAAATACTTGGATTACACACATTATAGGAATTAACGTTTTTGAAATTGAAAAATATCCAAATAAATAAACTATAAACAACAAAAATAGAACTATATTATATTTCTTATTCAAAACATTCCTCCCTATATATTTTTGATTACCAATCTTAATCATTTACAACTACATTCTAACAAACTGTGAAATCGTTTGTCGAATTGAATTTATCAAGTAAGTAACCAACTATCTCATCTTTTTTCTATTTCTGCCAATATGCGTGATAGATAGTAATGATAACTAAAAATAGCAAGACCAAGCAGAAGGATAAGAGCTCCTACTCCCAAGCTGATGGCAAGGACAGGGGCGAGAGACTGAACCAAGAATATGCTCCCTATTACAAGGGCCATTAAGATTGCACTATAAACCAAAATCAAAACAATTGCTACTATACGATTTGAACGGTTCACCAAGTCCGTAATGCTACTCCAATTGGTTGACAGATTTTTCACGTCCTTAAAGTAATTGTGGTAAGAAAGGATGACACTGGCAAGGGTCCAGACTACAAGAAGGTAAATCATCGAAAGGATAGGCAAGCCTAAATATAGAGAAAGGACAAGTAAAATCAGAACTGGTAAAAAAGACTGGACAGCAAATATAATCCAAAATTTCACTTTCACATAACGAGCAAAGTCAAAGGGTAAACTCTTAAGAAAATCAACATTTTCCCTCTCCAAGGACAAGGCAATTGAATGCAGGCTGGTGATATTGTTATTGACAACTGCTATAAAGAGAGCTATAAAAAACAAGGGTAACCAGTATGGAGGATGAATGTCTGGAACTATCTGAGAATCTCGGATGTTGGAAATCAGACCAATCATCATGAGATAAGGAAGGAAAGCACTTGTAAAAAGCACTGTAACCACGCCAGTTCCCTGTCCCAAGAGGGTGAGGTGGTAGCGTAAAACCATACGGAAAAAGCCCTTTTTATTAGTAGTTGAAATTCTCTCCTTATTGCGACGTTCTTTCTTGACCTTCTCCTCACTGTTAAGCAGAATCACATCATAAAAATGAGGAAAAACCTTCTTTTTGGTCAGGTAAAGCAAGAAAACAGTTAAAGCTATCCAAGCGAGCAGACCCAGTATGGCTTCTGTCGAAAAAGGCTCCACTGCTATTTTATAAAAGATATGAAGAGGATAAAGGAGAAATGGAATGTCTCTAACTTTGTCAACAATACTTCCAAAAGTCGACTGTAGAAAGAGGACAAATATTAAAGGTATGAGAACCCCTATCCCAATCATCACATTCGAAAAAATAGACTGATACTTTCTGAAGACCGTAGTCTGAGCCAAGAAATGTACTGCCACTACCATCACTAAAGTAACAGAGACAAATAATAAGGCCAAGGACAGCAGCATCAAAGGCAAGCCCAGCCAAAGAGAAGGAGCTAGCCTAATATAGAGGACTAGAAAATAAGCTAGGATTGGTACAATTCCAGCTAGAGCTGGCAAGAGAACAGACAGTCCTTTAGCAATTATAATCTCTGATTCTTTAAAGGCATAGGGCCTATAAGATGCCAAGTCCTTACTCTCATAAAAGACATTGTAAAATGCAGTGAAAGAAGTTGAAAAGGCAAGCACCAGTAAAATAGCAACCATGGTACTAAAAAAACTTGGTATTTCCTCAAAAGGAAAACGAAAGGCTATATTTATAAACATGATGAGCATCAAGAGACTGGAAAAAATGTAAGAACTTAGGACTCTAGCGGAAACATTTACTTTTTTTCCAGGATTTTTAGCTTGCTTCTTTCGTAGGTTAGCCAGATTCGCTTCTTGAGATGAATAGAGGATATTGATATCAACTAATTTTTTAATGACCTTGAGACGCATCTGAAACCTCCTCTTTTCTACCAGCAAGGCTAAGGTAGATACTTTCCAAAGACTGGTCTGGGTTGTCTTTTCTCAAGTCCTCTACGCTACCACAATAAATCAAATGTCCCTTTTTCAAAATGGCAATCCGATCACAGACTTGCTCAGCTACCTCTAGGACATGAGTTGAAAACAAGACCGTCTTCCCTTTTTGTGCATGTTCCTTCATCATTTGCTTCAAATCAAAGGCAGCCTGAGGATCCAAACCAGTCAAGGGTTCGTCCAAGACCCAAATATCAGGATCAGACAAGAGTGCCCCAATGACAAAGACTTTCTGACGCATTCCGTGAGAAAGAGTTTCAATAACCTGATAACGATTTTCAGCAAAATCAAAAACACTCAATAGCCTAGCTAGACTAGCCTCCAAGTCAGAGCTAGTCAGATCATAGGATGAAGCAATCAATTCCCAAAATTCATTGGCCGTTAAGCGTAAAAATAAGTCAGGCGAGTCTGCTACGTAGCCAATCTTTCGTTTAATAGCCAAGCGATTTTCCGATAACTCCTGACCGTCTACCAAAATACGACCACTGCTGGGTGAAATAATACTGACTAAGGATTTTATGGTGGTCGATTTCCCAGCACCATTATGGCCAATCAAGCCCATAATCTCTCCATTTTCAATCTGCAAATTGAGATTGCTCAAGGCCTCTTTATCACCATACAACTTACTAACATTTTGAAATTCAATCATGAGAAATCTCCTCTCTTTATCTATGTAATTTACTATAATTATAGCGTTTTCATTTTAAAAATCAACATTTTATATAAAATAGTCAAAAACTTATTATTCAGTTTTACGCAAACGTTTGAGCTAACCGATACTTTATGATAGAATAAAGAACAAGATTGACAAGTAAGAGGAAACATCATGCAAAATCAAACACTTATGCAATACTTTGAATGGTATCTGCCCCACGACGGTCAGCACTGGACGCGTCTGGCTGAAGATGCTCCACACCTAGCTGATCTCGGTATCAGCCATGTCTGGATGCCACCAGCTTTTAAGGCGACCAATGAAAAAGATGTCGGCTATGGGGTCTATGATTTATTCGACCTAGGCGAGTTTAACCAAAAAGGAACTGTCCGCACTAAGTATGGTTTTAAAGAAGACTATCTTCAAGCTATTCAAGCCCTAAAAACGCAGGGAATTCAACCTATGGCCGATGTGGTGCTCAACCACAAGGCTGCTGCTGATCACATGGAAGCCTTTCAGGTTATTGAGGTGGATCCTGTAGACCGTACAGTTGAACTTGGAGAACCCTTCACTATCAATGGCTGGACTAGCTTTACCTTCGATGGTCGCCAAGATACCTATAATGACTTCCACTGGCACTGGTACCACTTCACCGGTACAGACTATGATGCCAAACGCCGCAAGTCTGGCATTTATCTGATTCAAGGAGACAACAAGGGGTGGGCAAATGAGGAATTAGTCGATAACGAAAATGGTAACTACGACTACCTCATGTATGCCGACCTAGACTTTAAACATCCTGAAGTTATCCAAAATATCTATGACTGGGCTGACTGGTTCATGGAGACGACTGGTGTAGCTGGTTTCCGCTTGGATGCCGTTAAACACATTGACTCTTTCTTCATGAGCAATTTCATCCGTGATATGAAGGAAAAATACGGTGAAGATTTCTATGTTTTTGGTGAATTTTGGAATCCTGACAAGGAAGCCAATCTGGACTATCTTGAAAAAACGGAAGAACGATTCGACCTTGTTGATGTTCGTCTCCACCAGAATCTCTTTGAAGCCAGTCAAGCTGGCGCAAACTATGACCTTCGTGGTATTTTCACAGATAGCTTGGTTGAACTCAAGCCTGACAAGGCTGTGACTTTTGTCGACAACCACGATACCCAACGTGGTCAGGCTCTTGAGTCTACTGTTGAAGAATGGTTCAAACCAGCAGCCTATGCCCTCATTCTATTACGCCAAAATGGACTTCCATGTGTCTTTTACGGAGACTACTATGGAATTTCAGGGCAGTATGCTCAACAAGATTTCAAAGAAGTCCTTGACCGCCTCCTAACCATCCGAAAAGATTTGGCATATGGAGAACAAAATGACTACTTTGATGATGCTAACTGTATCGGTTGGGTACGTTCAGGTGCTGAAAATCAATCCCCAATCGCAGTCCTTATCTCAAATGACCAAGAAAACAGCAAGTCAATGTTTGTCGGCCAAGAATGGGCTAACCAAACCTTTGTAGATTTACTTGAAAACCACCAAGGTCAAGTTACAATTGATGAGGAAGGTTATGGACAATTCCCAGTCTCAGCTGCTTCGGTAAGTGTCTGGGCAGCTAATACTATTTAATAGTTCATAATAATCAAGTCAGGTCCAAACGGATTTGGCTTTTTTCTATTCACAAAAAAGACCTACCCAAATGGATAGATCTTTACTTGATTACAATTTACCTGCTACTGCATCCAACAATTCTTGGATCTTAGCTTGGTTGCTTCCTCCTGCCATGGCCATGTCTGGTTTACCACCACCACGTCCATCAACGATTGGTGCTAATTCTTTGACAAGGTTTCCTGCATGAAGGTCTTTTGTCTTGCTTGCTACAAGAACATTGACTTTGTCACCGATAGCAGCAACTAGGACAAGAAGATCAGAGTAGTCTTTTTGTTTCCAGTTATCTGCAAAAGTACGAAGGGCACCAGCGTCAGATACAGATACTTGGCTAGCAATGTAACGGCGACCATTGACTTCCTTCACATCCTTGAAGATATCGCCTGCGGCTGCAGCTGCGGCTTTTTCTTTCAACTCAGCATTTTCTTTTTGAAGTTGACGAAGTTGTTCTTGAAGTCCTTCTACTTTATGAGGCACTTCCTTGACTTGAGGTGCTTTCAAGGTTGCTGCGACTGCTTTAAGAGCATCTTCTTGTTCACGGTAGGCTTCAAAGGCTTCCTTACCAGTCACTGCCAAGATACGGCGAGTTCCTGATCCAATCCCTTCTTCTTTGACAATCTTGAAGAGTCCAATCTCAGAAGTGTTGCCAACGTGGGTACCACCACAAAGCTCGATAGAGTAGTCACCGATAGTAACAACACGAACTTCCTTACCGTATTTCTCACCAAAGAGAGCCATAGCTCCCATTTCCTTGGCAGTGTCAATATCTGTTTCAACTGTCTTCACTTCAAGAGCTTCCCAGATTTTCTCGTTGACTTGCTGTTCAATTGCGCGCAATTCTTCTGCAGTTACTGCTTGGAAATGGGTAAAGTCAAAGCGAAGAAATTCAACTTCGTTAAGAGATCCTGCTTGTGTTGCGTGATTTCCAAGGATATTGTGAAGAGCAGCGTGAAGCAAGTGAGTCGCAGTGTGGTTTTTCATAACACGGTGACGACGATTTGTATCAATTGCCAAGGTATATTCTTGGTTCAAGGCAAGCGGTGCAAGGACTTCAACTGTATGAAGAGCTTGTCCGTTTGGTGCTTTTTGAACATTTGTCACAGTAGCCACAACCTTACCTGACTCATCCAAGATTTGTCCGTGGTCAGCGACCTGTCCACCCATTTCAGCGTAGAATGGCGTTTCCGCAAAGATAAGAGAGGCAGTTCCTTCTGATACAGCTTCTACTTCTGCATTGTCAGACACGATAGCCACCAATTTAGAAGACAATTGGCTAGCATTGTAGTTGAAGACACTTTCTACAGTGATGTTTTGAAGGGTTTCATTTTGCATCCCCATTGAGCCACCTTTAACAGCTGATGCACGCGCACGTTCTTGCTGTTCTCTCATGGCTGCTTCAAATCCTTCACGGTCTACAGTCATGCCAGCTTCTTCAGCGATTTCTTCAGTCAATTCAACTGGGAATCCATAAGTATCATAAAGTTTGAATACATCTGAACCAGCGATGACAGATTGACCTTTTTCTTTCAAGTCTGCAACGATTCCTTGGGCAAAGTGTTGACCTGAGTGAAGGGTACGGGCAAATGACTCTTCTTCACTCTTAACGATTTTTTCGATAAAGTCACGTTTTTCAAGCACTTCTGGGTAGTAGCTTTCCATGATCTTACCAACAGTTGGAACGAGTTTGTAAAGGAAAGGCTCGTTGATTCCCAATTTTTGACCATGCATAGAAGCACGACGGAGAAGACGACGAAGGACATAACCACGACCTTCATTTCCTGGAAGGGCACCATCACCGATGGCAAATGAAAGGGAACGGATGTGGTCAGCGATGACCTTAAAGCTCATGTTGTCGCCATCTTGGTCATAGACCTTACCAGACAATTTCTCCACTTCACGAATAATAGGCATAAAGAGGTCTGTCTCAAAGTTTGTCTTAGCCCCTTGGATAACGGCCACCAAACGCTCCAAACCAGCGCCCGTATCAATGTTCTTGTGTGGTAATTCCTTGTACTCGCTACGAGGAACAGCAGGGTCTGCGTTAAATTGTGACAAAACGATGTTCCAGATTTCGATATAACGGTCGTTTTCGATATCTTCTGCAAGCAGGCGAAGACCGATATTTTCTGGGTCAAAGGCTTCTCCACGGTCAAAGAAGATTTCTGTATCTGGTCCAGAAGGCCCCGCACCGATTTCCCAGAAGTTGTCCTCGATTGGAATCAAGTGACTTGGATCCACTCCTACCTCAATCCAGCGGTTATAAGAATCTTTATCATCTGGATAGTAGGTCATGTAAAGTTTTTCAGCTGGGAAGTCAAACCACTCAGGGCTTGTCAAAAGCTCATAAGCCCAAGTGATGGCTTCGTCACGGAAGTAATCACCGATAGAGAAGTTACCCAACATTTCAAACATGGTATGGTGACGTGCAGTCTTCCCTACGTTTTCAATATCGTTGGTACGGATAGACTTTTGGGCATTGGTAATACGTGGATTTTCAGGAATGATGGTCCCGTCAAAGTATTTCTTAAGGGTTGCTACCCCAGAGTTGATCCACAAAAGTGTTGGGTCATTTACAGGAACCAAACTCACTGATGGTTCTACAGAGTGACCTTTGGTCGCCCAGAAATCAAGCCACATTTGGCGTACTTGTGCACTAGATAGTTGTTTCATATTGTCTCCTTATTTACTTGTTTAATGTGATTGGCTTTCGAGCATTTCCACATAGTCAATCGCGACACAGAGGGAAATGACTAGGTCTGCATAAGCGTCCTCCAGAACCGTTACGCTATAGGTAGAGGTCAGATGGAAGAGTTCCTTCTTAATTTCCGCAATCAGCTGATCGCGATCATCCAGCAATTTGAAATTCAAATCCCAGATATTGCCCTCGATACGAAGACCCAGATTATCAAACTCATACTTATCTCGCCAGAAGGTCAACTTCTTGCGAATGACAAAACTCGAGCCATCCCGAAGCTGAATCTCAAAACGAGGAAGAAAGGTCAAGATTTCTTTACTGATCTGACTGACTTGTTCACCATTAGCATCATAGATGGTAAAAGTTTTGGGAATCTTAAAAAATGATCCCTCCACCTGATAGGCGATTTCTCCCCTGTCATCCTTGATAGCGAAGCGTTCGCCTCCAAGACGAAACTTTTGTTTGACAAGAAATGTTTTCATCAACACCTCCAAAAATCAAAAGACAAGCCATTTCACGAAGGGCGAAAAACCGCGGTACCACCTTCATTCAATGAACTTGTCATTCTCTTGTTCTTATGCAATTGTTAAATTGAGTAGCATGACTTCCTCGCTTAGATGGCTCGCAGCACCGCCATTTCTCTGGACTAAGACAACTGAAAATCAATTCTCAACTTTTTTATTATATCGTTTTTTTAAGCTTGCGTCAACTGGAAATGATCTTAACCAATAGAATGAGTTAGCAATAAGTTAGCTTGCTGCATTAACCTCTTAGTTTATCTAGATCTATTTTGTGATGTTTGATGAGTTTTAGGCTTATAAATTGAAATTTTAACTCGTGTACGTTTCAAATCAACTTCCTCTCCTACTTTCGGATGTTGATCTACTACAGTCCCCTCCGAGGTACCTTCAGGAGCAGTTGAAACTTCTACTCTTTCAATATTGGCTTCTTTAATACCAACAATGTTGATTAAATTATTTTTGGCAAACTCAAAACTTGAACCTGCATAATTTGGCATTGTAGCGCTAGTTCGTTCTTTTGCAACAGTCAAAATAATATCGGCTGAATCATTCAAATCATATAAAGTTCCCTCCGATAAACTCTGACGTAAAATTGTACCGGGAGAATATTCATCACTTTCTTCTTCCTCAACTTTTATATGATTCTCAGTAATTTTTCTACTCTTCAATTCTGATATAGCTTCAGATTTACTTAAACCAATAAGGTTTCCAATATATACTTTTGTAGCCTGTGGTCTAGAAGAAGCAGAAGTTGTTGATGAAGTTTGTTTATCTTTAGACTTATTTCCACCAAGAGAAGCTTGCTTTGTAGAACTTGTGGAGGTTTCTGAATTAGATGATTGAGTTGATTGCTTAGTACTGTTATGAGATGATTTAGATTTGCTCATAACTACAAAAAAAGTTCCAATTATAACTAATAGAAGTAAGCTTATAGCTATACCTAGAAACCACTTTATTCTATTGATTTTTTCTCGATGACGCTTTGCTAATTCTTCCTGTTCTTTTTGTCTTTCTTTTTCAAGAAGATACTGATTATACTCCGTTTCTGCTTCTGCTAAGAGTATCTGAATTCTCCCTCTCTCATCTTCAGTTTCAGCTTGTGCCCACAGTTTTTTTAAATCAAATATATTATCTTTAAATTGTTGCTCCTTACGTAATTCTAGCTCTCTTTGATGTCGAGATTCCTCATTCCATTGCCTCTGACGTTCTAACTCATTTCTCTCTTGTAATGTCTTATTCTGCTTCCAAACAAGACGATTTTGTTCTTGCAATGCGGCGTGTTGTTTTTGGTTAGATTCTTGTTGCTCCCATCTTTGTTGTTCTAGCAAATTATTTTGTCTTCTTAATTCTTGATTTCGTTCTGCATCTCGAAAATCTCTTTCCCAATTATTCAAACTATTTATATCTCCCTCTAATTTGAATTATATCCATGTTCTTTAGATTTTAAAACTTCTTTCCACCAGGATTCACGTTTTAAAACAAATTTATCATCTATTTTTCCATTATAGTTTTCTAATACAGAGTATTGAAAATTATCTTTAACATAATTAAACCCTTGTTTTTCAACTAAAATCTTAAGTTCTTTGTTGCCACCATGTCCATTATCCACATAGGATTGCCAACGTTGTAAAAGCATACCATAATTTGAAGTTGCTGATCCGACATATAATTTACCATTCTGCTTATCAGTAATAAGATAAACAGCCTTTTGATTTTGTAAAGCAGTTATCCAATCTTTTTTTCTCAAACGTAAAATCAATTCTAAGTCTCTATAAGATAAAGAAATATTATCATAACCGGGAAATTCTTCTCCACCAAATGAATCTGATAACAATTGCTCTATAATCAATTCTTCATTACAAGTTGAATATTTTAGAACTGAACCTCTAGATTTTTTTCTATACCTAATAATTAAACGCCCAAAAAGTGCAGAATACTCATTCAATTCAATTCCTTCATAGTTCTGACCCCCAGTTATAAAAAGTTCCTTGGTAACTTCTTTTATTGTAGTCAATAACCATTTATTATTATCTATCTTAATAAAATTTATAACGATATCTCCAACATTAAAATATCTCTTATTTGTTCTCCAAAATAGATTGTAGTTGTTTATTATTTCCTCATCTCTTAAATAGGTCTGAATTGGGTTTTCTCCAGTCCAATTATTAAATTTCACCTTGAATTTCCATTGATTTTGTTCACTTATACTCAAAATATCATTTAACTTTAAATCCATAACAAAACTTTATGCCCCATAATATTTGCTAAATTTTACATTTCTCACATATTATACAAAAATGTATAGTTATGGTCAAACTTTTATCAGGTTAATTTAATTAATAGCTATCATCAAAAAAACGAACCAGCTCTAACTGATTCGTTTTCTTACGTTCTACTCCTACTTCCGATACATTTTAAACTGTAGGAAGAGGTCGCTATATTTGCCTGTCCATTTATGGTCAAATTTTTCATAAACTTCTAGGTGTTTCATGGTTTCAGCATCTGGATAGAAGGCCTTGTCTTCTTTTTTCTCCTCTGGGAGTAGTTCCTTAGCTGGTAGGTTTGGTGTTGAATAGCCAACATACTCTGCATTCTTGAGAGCATTTTCAGGTTTCAACATAAAGTTGATAAAGGCATAGGCTGCATCTTGGCTTTTGACTGTTTTAGGAATGACCATATTGTCAAACCAAAGGTTGCTGGCCTCGGTCGGAACCACATAGCGTAGATTTTCGTTTTTTTCTAGCATTTGGCTGGCTTCGCCAGAGAAGGTCACTCCGATAGCAGCGTTGTTCTGAATCATGTAGCCCTTCATCTCGTCCGCCACAATAGCCTTGATATTTGGAGTCAGCTTGTAGAGCTTATCCACTGTCTCTTCCAACTGCTGGGGATTCTTGGAGTTGAGGCTATAGCCGAGGGAGTTGAGCCCCAGTCCCAGCACCTCACGCGCCCCATCAAAGAGCATGATAGAGTTCTTATACTCTGGTTTCCATAGGTCGTCCCAATGCTCCGGCGCTTCCTCTACCATGGTTTCATTGTAGACAATTCCCAGGGTCCCCCAGAAGTAAGGGATGGAGAATTTATTGCCTGGGTCAAAGGACTGGTTGAGGAACTCTGATCCGATATTTTCAAGACCTTCAAGTTTTGAATAGTCAAGCGGTACCAAGAGATCTTCGTCCTTCATCTTGTTAATCATGTATTCACTAGGAATGGCAATATCATAAGTCGTTCCACCTTGCTTAATCTTGGTATACATGGCTTCGTTGGAATCAAAGGTCTCATACTGGACTTGAATTCCTGTTTCTTCTGTGAATTGCTCCAAAAGTTCTGGATCGATATAGTCACCCCAGTTGTAAATAACTAGTTTTTGACTATCTCGGCTATTGATTTTACTATCTAGATGCGTCGCAATTCCCAACAAGACAAGGATAATGGCTACAATTCCTGCTAAAAATGAATAGAGTTTTTTCATGCTTGCTCCTCCTTCTCGCGTGAGATAAAGTAATATCCAACCACTAGGATAATACTAAAGAGAAAGACAAGGGCAGACAGGGCATTGATTTCTAGAGAAATCCCCTTACGAGCACGAGAGTAAATCTCGACTGACAGAGTTGAAAAGCCATTTCCCGTTACAAAGAAGGTCACGGCAAAGTCATCTAGCGAATAGGTGAAGGCCATGAAATAACCTGCAATGATAGACGGAGTCAGGTAAGGAAGCATGATTTCCTTGAACATCTGAAATTGACTGGCACCAAGGTCATAGGCCGCATGAATCATGTCACCGTTCATTTCCTTGAGACGAGGTAAGACCATCAAGACCACGATAGGAATCGAGAAGGCCACATGACTAGATAGAACGGTCAAAAAGCCAAGTGAAAACTTGAGTTGGGTAAAGAGAATCAAGAAGCTGGCACCAATCATAACATCAGGCGCAACCATGAGAATATTATTGAGTGAAAGAAAGGCTTCTTGGTATTTCTTACGAGATTGGTAAATATAAATGGCACCAAAAGTCCCGATAATGGTCGCAATCAAGGCTGACAGGAAGGCCAAGAAAAAGGTCTGAGTCACAATTAACATAAGGCGACCATCGCCAAACATGGTTTTAAAATGACTCAAACTAAAGCCTGTAAAGCTGTTCATGTCGTTGCCTGCATTAAAGGCGTAGCCAATCAAGTAAAAAATCGGCAGGTAAAGGACAAGAAAGACCAGTCCCAGATAAAGGTTGGCAAATTTTTTCATCGCTCTCTCCTTTCCTTGGTCACCCACATGGTGATGAACATGGTCAGAATGAGAATCACACCGATGGTTGAACCCATACCGTAGTTGTCATTGGTTAGGAAGTTCTGCTCAATGGCTGTCCCCAAGGTGATAACGCGGTTCCCACCAATCAAACGGGTCAGCATGAAGAGACTCAAGCTTGGGATAAAGACGGATTGAACTCCACTTCGCACGCCGTTCATAGACAGAGGGAAGATGACATGACGGAAAGTCTCCCACTTGGTCGCACCTAGGTCATAGCTGGCATTGATGAGGTTGTTATCCATATCGTCCAAGACATTGAAAATCGGCAAAATCATAAAAGGAAGCTCGATATAGCTTGCGACAAAGATAAAGGAGAAATCGGTAAAGAGCAACTGCTGTGAACCGATTCCGATGAATTCCAAAAATTGGTTAATAGAGCCATTCTGACCAAAAATCCCGATAAAGGCATAGGCCTTGAGGAGCAAATTGATCCAGGTTGGCAGGATAATCAGCATGAGCCAGAGTTGACGGTGCTTGAGACGGGTCAAAAAGAGGGCTGTTGGATAGCTGATAAGGAGGGTTACAAAGGTCACAATCCCTGCATAAAGCACAGAGTTAAAGCTCATTTTGAGATAGGTCAAGTTTTGTGACGCAAAGTAGGATTTGTAATTTTCTAAACTGAACTGGCCTTCGATGTTGAAAAAGGATTGACCGAAAATCAAGACCAAGGGTGCCAATACAAATAGGGCAATCCAAAGCATGTAGGGCACTACAAAGAGTTTAGAGCTTGTTTTCTTCATCTCTTTCCTCCTCGATTGCATTGATCAGACCTGCTTCTTGCTCTTCGATTTCCACGTATTCTTCGATACGAGCATCGAACTCTTCTTCGGTTTCATTGAGACGCATGATGTGGATGTCTTCTGGTTCAAAGTCCAGACCGATTTCCTCACCCACGATGGCCTTACGAGTTGAGTGGATCATCCATTCATTTCCAAGTTCGTCATAGGCGATAATTTCATAGTGGACTCCACGGAAGAGCTGGGTGTCGACCTTAACTTGGAGCTTGCCTTCTTCAGGAAGGGTAATACGCAAGTCCTCTGGACGAATCACGACCTCAACAGGTTCATTTGGCTTCATCCCCCCATCGACCGCTTCGAAGCGTTTGCCGTTAAACTCAACCAAGTAGTCCTCAATCATGGTTCCTGGCAAGATATTTGACTCACCGATAAAGGTCGCAACAAAGTGATTGATCGGCTCATCGTAGATATCCACAGGTGTTCCAGACTGGACAATCTCACCATCATTCATAACAAAAATCCAGTCACTCATGGCCAGCGCTTCTTCCTGATCGTGAGTGACAAAGACAAAGGTAATGCCCAATCGTTGTTGCAGTTCACGCAGTTCGTACTGCATATCTGTTCGTAATTTTAAGTCCAGAGCTGATAAAGGCTCATCCAGCAAGACCACACGGGGTTGGTTGATGATAGCACGGGCGATAGCCACACGCTGGCGTTGTCCTCCAGAGAGCTTGCGGATGGAACGTTTTTCATACCCTTCCAACTGAACCATCTTGAGAACTTCCGCTACGCGTTTCTCGATTTCTTTCTTGTCAATCTTGCGCAAGCGGAGTGGAAAAGCAACATTTTCAAACACATTCATATGTGGAAACAAGGCATAGGATTGGAAGACCGTATGGACATCTCGCTTGTTGGTTGGGATGTCATTGATACGGACACCGTCCAGCAAAATATCTCCTGTCGTCGCATCTAGCAAACCTGCAATGATGTTTAGGATAGTTGATTTCCCTGAACCAGATGCGCCTAGAAGAGTATAAAATTTCCCCTCTTCCAACTCAAAGTTGATGTCTTTGAGAACCTTGGTGTTGCTGTCTTCAAAAACTTTAGAGACGTTTTTGAATTCGATAATTGGTTTTTTCAATTGTCATTTATTCCTTCTTTTTCATAGATTAACAGATCAGGGCTCTGTCAGGCCGCCACTACCTCGTGTAGGAGACTGAACTGCCTACATTCTTCTGCACTGACGATAGGCTTTCACCCCCTTTCCATGATATAGCAGCAGCTTTTCAACTACAGCTTTCTACTTGCTTTCACCTAAAATACGGACTTCTCTCTCAAGGGTAACACCGGAGTGTTCCTTGACTTTTTCGATCACAGACTCAATCAAGTCCTCGTAGTCTTTGGCCGTTCCGTCTGCAACATTGATCATAAATCCTGCGTGCTTTTCAGACACTTCAACACCACCGATACGATAGCCTTTCAAGCCAGCTTCTGAAATTAATTGACCTGCAAAATGTCCTACTGGACGCTTAAAGACCGAACCACAAGATGGATATTCTAAAGGTTGCTTGAGTTCACGTAGATGCGTCAAGCGATCCATTTCTTGCTTGATCACCTGATGGCTTCCTGGAGCAAGGGCAAATTTAGCTGACAAGACAACTGCACCAGACTCTTGAATGGCTGAGTGGCGATAACCAAAAGCCAAGTCCTTGACAGACAGGGTCTCGATTTCTCCGTCCTTAGTCAAAATCTTACAAGACTGTAAGATGTGGGCAATCTCGCCACCATAGGCACCGGCATTCATAAAGACAGCACCACCGACACTTCCAGGAATGCCACAAGCAAACTCAAAGCCAGTCAAACTATGACGAAGGGCAATGCGAGTTGTTTCAATCAAGTTAGCACCAGCTTCAGCTTCGATGGTATAGCCATCAACGGAAACATTATTGAGCTTGTCACACAAGATGACAAATCCACGAATCCCACCATCACGAACGATGATGTTGCTAGCATTTCCAAGGACCATCCAAGGAATATTTTCTTGATTGGCAAATTTGACAACGCGAGCTAACTCAAAACGATTTCGTGGAAAGACCAAATAATCGGCCTCTCCACCTACTTTTGTATAACTATAGCTATGCAAGGGTTCCTTGAAACGGATATCAATCCCTTCTAAGATTTCAAGCATTTTTTCTTTTACTGACATGACACTCTTCCTTTTACAAAATTCATTCCATTATACCATTTTTAAGACCATTTGACGACCCTAAAAAAATCTTGGGCTTATTTTAAACAAAAAAAGAGGTTTCCCCTCTTTTTATGATTTTTTGCAAAAAATTGCCTTGGTTCCATAGGCAACCAGAATGAGCTCAACTGCTAGGACAACTTCAACCAAGACTGGATTGGTCAGCCAGCCAACTTGGGCAAGAGATGGTGCCAGGTCAAAGAAGGCATGTAGTCCATAGGCTGCTAGGAGATAAATCCATTTCTTCTGGCGAACAGCTTGGTAAACCCAAACAGTCAAGAGTAATTGGAAACCTAGCGCCAAGATTCTCTCAAAACCAAGCAAATAAATCTGCCAGACTGATAGCGACTGAATAGTTTTCAACATATTTTCAGATAGCAATTGCATGATCTGTGGATTCTGAGTTTGAACTGCTGAGAGAACGATGTAGAGATTAATCAAACTAGTAAGACCTAGGAAAATCAACTCCAAGCCACCATGCCCCAATCCATAAGCCAAGGCATCTGCCTTTTCCAAACTTCTCTTTTTCTCCAACCATTTGAAGAAAATAAGACGAGCAGTTTCCTCAAAAAATGCTGCCATGGCTAGTCCATAGACAATATAGACAAGTGGATAGTCCTGTAAGAGGGCAATACTGCCGTCTTTTTGAGGATGCAAAACCAAGATATGCACCAATTTTTCCAAAATCTGCGAAGAAACAAAGAAGGCAACAGCCCCCAAGCCCAAGACAGCTAGATTGATCTGGTATTTCTTTTTTGCATACCAAATGCTTCCTATCAAGAAAGCCAGCAACAGCACCATGGTAATAATGATATGAATGGTCATTTTCTTCTCCTATTCTGCCTTTTCAATATCTTTTTTCATCTCGTCAACATTGAACTTAGCAAACAAGTATTGACGGTCTTGAACTGGGAAACGTTGGTCCAATTGGTCAACTGCTCCCACCTCGATAATGCCTTCCTTGATGACAAAGTCCATGACATGTCCACCGAAGGTCAAATCATCTGAAATAAAGTGCAGATGGTAGCCTGCCACACTGACCCCATGGAAAATCTCAGGCGTCCAGAAACCAACGATAGTTCCCGCCACATTGTCGCGACTATATTCCGGTTGATGGGTTGCGACCTCAGCAAACTTGGTATCTGGTGTCGACTTAGGAATCATGCGCACATGCATATGCGAAAATTCCCCCCGAATCTTGATAGAGCGAAAAAGATTTTCCCCGTCATAATAAGACTCAATTCGTTCTTCCAATTCCTTGTCTGTCATCTCAAAGCGCTGGCGGAAAATAACTTCTGCCTGATGTGGTACTACTGCTGCGTAAGGAATAAGGGCATCTGGTGATACTTCCACAATTTCTGGCTGATCTCCTGAGCCTTTGGCCTGGTAGGCCTTGCCATCCAATACAATCAATTCCCCATCAATAGAATCCAAGGTTCCCAAACCAAGGTCACCATGCTCTAGCAATTCTCCCACTGTCATGGTACCACCATAAAGGCCAGCCATCAAGGCTCCAAGGGTATTGTATTGAAATAATTTCACTGGTTCCTGCACGTTCTTATCCATTCACTTTCTTATCTGTTATTCTATAAATCTTACTCCTAAGTATACCACATTTGCCCCTAGATGTGAACGAGAGAAACACCCTAGACATTGCCAAGAAGGAAAAAAAAGGGTACAATGTAACAAAATCAAGGGAGGTCTGGAATGAAGAAACAAAGCAAGTACCAAGAGGTCGTTTCCTATCTGAAAAACGGTATCGAGTCTGGACGCTTTCCGACGGGTAGCCGCCTGCCTTCTATCCGTCAACTGAGCCTTGACTTTCACTGTAGCAAGGACACTATTCAACGAGCCCTGCTGGAATTACGGCACGAACAATACCTCTATGCCAAGCCCCAGAGTGGTTACTATGTCCTAGAACAAGGGCAACACCAGGATTTAGAAATCGAAGTCACCGACGAACACGCCAGCGCCTATGACGATTTCCGACTCTGTATCAATGAAACCTTGATTGGTCGGGAAAACTACCTCTTCAACTACTATGACAACCAAGAAGGATTAGAAGACTTAAGACAATCCATTCATAAACTCCTCTTTGACCAAGCTCTCTACTGCAAGGCAGACCAGTTGGTATTGACTTCTGGAACCCAGCAAGCCTTGTTTATCCTTTCTCAAATTTCCTTTCCTAGCCAAGCCAAGGAAATCTTGGTAGAACAGCCAACCTACCATCGGATGAATCGTCTCTTAATTGCTCAGGGCTTGGACTATCAAACGATTGAACGAAGCATTGATGGGATTGACTTGAAGGAACTGGAAGGCCACTTCAAAACAGGAAAAATTAAGTTTTTCTACACCATTCCTCGTTTTCACTATCCTCTGGGGCATTCCTATTCTGAGCAGGACAAACGAGCCATTCTTGACTTAGCTGCCAAATATGGAGTCTATATCGTAGAGGACGACTATTTGGGGGATTTGGACTCTAAAAAGGGCCAGACCTTCCACTATCTAGATACAGAGGAGCGCGTCATTTATATCAAGTCCTTCTCAACCAGCCTCTTTCCAGCCCTGCGGATTACGGCACTCATTCTGCCAAATGCTATCAAAGAAGCCTTTGTGGCCTACAAAAATATCCTAGACTACGACAGCAACCTCATCATGCAAAAGGCCTTATCACTCTATATTGACAGTCAATTATTTGAGAAAAATCGTCTGGCTCGCTTGTCCAATCAGGAAACTTACCAAAAACAAATCGAGGAAATCTTAACTAAAACACCTTGTCCCCTTCCTCATTATCCCCTACACGATGGTTTATTGCTCGATCTCAGACAGTATCCTAAAATCGCCAGCCTAAAACACAGTCAGCTGAAATTGGACTTCTTTGAGGAGGCTTACTTGGATGCCTGCCCTTATCAATTTGCCAAGGTATCCTTAGAAAATCTGGAAAAGGTTTTAAACTATTTAAAAGCAGAATTGGAATAACTTCCAACTCTGCTTTTTTCTTATTGTTCAACTTCTGTTAAGGTTGCCGCTTTTTCAAGATATTTTTGGTATGTACCGTCATCCTTGAGTTTTTGGATAACCTTGTCCACCACTTCTTTCAAATCAGCACTATTTTTTCTAAGGGCAACTGCATTAGCTTCGCCGTCCTTCATCTTCAAGCTGACAGTTGCGACAGCTAAGTCTGCATTTTTAGCAGCATAGCTAAGGGCAACAGGCTCATCCATGTGAACAGCATCTACTTTTCCAGCCTGTAATTCATTAACAGCTTCACCCATATTGGTTAGGGAAGTTAATTGAGCTTTTGGCAATTGTTCCTTGACCATAGCTTCTGGAACAGTCCCTTTTTGGGCTGCAATATTAGCACTTTCAAGGCTAGTTAAATCCTTGTATTTTTCTACATCAGACTTACGAACCAAGAAACTAATCTTGTTTTCATAGTAAGGGATTGAAAAATCAAAGACTTCTTTTCTCTCATCAGTAGCGCTAATTCCTGCGACAGCTAGGTCAGCCTTACCAGTTTGAAGACTAGTCAAGACATTATCAAAACTCATGCTTGAAATTTCCAACTTCACCCCAAGTTCATCAGCGATAGCTTGGGCCATATCAATGTCCGCACCAACTATCTGATTTTTCCCGTCAACCAAGGCTTGGAATTCAAAAGGTGCATAATCAGGACTAGTCGCCACAACTAATTTCCCCTTTTGCTTAATGGCTTCAACAGCTGACTGAGAACCATTCGAACCCGACTGGCAAGCCACTAATAAGAAACTTGCAAGAAAACTACATAAAACAAATATCCATTTTTTTGATTTCATAAATAAACAACCTCTCTGTTAATTTTTGTATAATTATAACGCTATCCAAGTTACTTGTCAAGTATTTTTCTTACATTTTCATAAAATATATTTACTAAAAAATAGAAATACAGTGGTTAGTTTATCTATCTATCTATTGGGAACTTATTTTCAAAAAAATCATTTATCATATCTTGATGCTGCTGGTTTACAATTGCAATATTTTGTATGTCACTATGATCAAAAAATCCTAATTCTAAAGTTTCATCACTTGTAAAAAAATTTGTAGAGATAGAAATTTCAGATGAAACTAAATACAAGATTGTAAGAACTTGAGCCTCATCACCATTCGGATAACTGTCTGAATATTTTGTATAAACATTTAAGAGTTTTTCCACCCTCACTTCAACTCCTGTTTCTTCATAAAACTCTCGCACTAAAGCTTCTAAAGCCGATTCTCCTAATTCAACAGCACCACCTGGTAATCCCCACGTTACTTTATCTGCTCGTTTTTGTAATAAAATTTTTCCTGATTGACTTAATATTCCACAGGTAAAATTTAAAATAATTTTATCTTTTCCAACTTTTTTTCTGATATTCTGTATGTAGTTCATTATTCACCTCTGACAAAGTAAACCATCTATACAATGAAAGCTTACTGTATTAAAAAGTAAGCTTTCACAATAATTTTATCATTTGAATACTTTATAGTTCGACAATCTTACCTGTTTCAAAGTAAACAACCCATTCACAGATATTCTTGGCATAGTCTCCAATGCGTTCCAAGAAAGCAATCACTTGGAAGTAATCACGACCTGTAACGATAGCATCTGGATTTTTCTTGATTTCTTCTGTAGCCAAATCACGAATGCTATCAAAGTAATGGTTGATTTTTTCGTCCATGGCTGCTACTTCATAGGCCTGGTCTACTGAACCATTGAGATAGAGTTCAAGGGCTGCTTCAACGAAGTTCTTGACATCGCGACCCATTCTCTTGATTTCTTCTTCAACAGCTGGGATACGTTGCTCCCCCTTCATGCGAATTGCTGCTCTTGCAATGGAAACGGCATGGTCACCCATACGTTCCAAGTCTGATACAGCCTTCAAGACTGTTAGAACAGTACGCAAGTCCTGAGAAACCGGTTGTTGAAGGGCAATCATTTCAAATGATTTCTTCTCCAATTTCACTTCGTATTCGTTTACTTCTGCATCGTCTTCGATGACTTCCTTGGCCAAATCACGGTCATGCGTAACAAAGGCACGCACTGTCCGATTGATTTGGGATAGCACTTCTTGTCCCATAGCATAGAACTGGTTGTGCAATTTCTCCAAATCTTCTTCAAATTGAGAACGTAACATCATTTATCTCCTTATCCAAATTTTCCTGAAATATAATCTTCTGTTTCCTTGTGTTGTGGGCTGAGAAACATCTTCTTGGTATCGTTAAACTCAATCAAATCTCCATCTAGGAAAAATCCTGTCTTGTCAGAGATACGAGAGGCTTGTTGCATGGAACGCGTAACCAAGAGCATGGTATATTTATCTTTTAGACCATACAAGGTTTCCTCAATCTTACCAGCCGAGATAGGGTCCAAGGCTGAAGTCGGTTCATCCAAGAGAATGATTTTAGGACTGGTTGCCAAGACACGGGCAACACAGACACGTTGCTGTTGTCCGCCTGAAAGCCCGATAGCTGAATCATGCAGGCGATCCTTGACCTCATCCCAGATAGAAGCTCGTTGCAAGGCTTTTTCTACTGCTTCATCCAGAACCTGCTTGTCCTTAACTCCATTGATACGAAGCCCGTAAACAACATTTTCGTAGATAGACATAGGGAAAGGGTTTGGTTGTTGGAAAACCATACCGATTTCCTTACGCAATTCAACTGTATCTGTACGTGGGCTGTAAATATTGTGACCGTTGTAAACCACCGAACCAGTTGTGGTTACCTCTGGATTGAGATCCCCCATGCGGTTGATAGCCTTGAGGAGGGTTGATTTCCCTGATCCAGATGGACCGATCAGGGCTGTAATTTCCTTAGGTTGGAAAGATAGGGAAACACTATTCAAGGCCTTCTTTTGATTGTAGTAAACGGACAGGTCTGATACCTGTAAAATCGCTTCTGTCATACGGTTTCCTTTCTATCCAAAGTGTCCTGTTACGTAGTCATTGGTTGACTGTAGTTTAGCATTTTGGAAAATATTAGAGGTCTTATCGTACTCGATCAAGTCACCCAAGTAGAAAAATCCTGTGTAGTCACTAGCACGCGCAGCCTGCTGCATGCTGTGGGTCACGATGATGATGGTAAAATCCTTCTTTAATTCCAACATGGTTTCTTCCAACTGGGCTGTCGCAATCGGATCCAAGGCTGACGCTGGTTCATCCATCAAGAGAATATCTGGTTTAACCGAGATAGCACGAGCGATACAGAGACGTTGCTGCTGACCACCTGATAGGGTCAAGGCTGACTTGTGCAAATCGTCTTTGACCTGGTCCCAAAGGGCAGCCTGACGAAGAGAAGTTTCCACAATTTCATCCAAAACTTGCTTGTCCTTAACTCCTGCACGTTCATGGGCAAAAGTGATATTGCGGTAGATAGACTTGGCAAAGGGATTTGGGCGTTGGAAGACCATTCCAATGTGCTTACGCATCTCATAGACATTGATTTCTGGACGGTTGACGTCAATCCCTTGGTAGAGAATTTGACCTGTTACCTTGGCAATATCAATGGTATCATTCATACGGTTGAGACTGCGGAGATAGGTTGATTTTCCTGAACCAGAAGGGCCAATTAAGGCAGTAATTTTATTTTTTTCAAATTGCATATCGATGCCCTTGATAGATTCATTTTTACCGTAGTAAACATGTAAATCCTTAGTAGAGAGGGCCACTTTCTCTTCAGGAAAGGTGATGATATGCTTTTCATCCCAATTATATTTTGACATGGCTTCTCCTTTAGGCAGCGGTTAATTTCTTATGTAGGTAGCTTCCGAGTTTGCGGGCTCCAAAGTTAAAGATGAGGATAAAGATGAGGAGCACGGCTGCAGAACCTGCTGATACAATGGTTCCATCTGGAATGGTTCCTTCACTATTGACTTTCCAAATATGGACAGCCAAGGTTTCTGCTTGACGGAAGATAGAGATTGGGCTAGTTACACTGAGAATATTCCAGTTAGACCAGTCTAGGGCTGGAGCGGATTGTCCTGCTGTATAGATAAGAGCCGCAGCCTCACCAAAGATACGACCAGAAGCTAAGACGACCCCAGTCACAATACCTGGAAGAGCTTCTGGAATGACTACATGGACAACTGTCTCCCAACGAGAAATTCCAAGGGCCAAGCCAGCCTCACGTTGCGTATGGTGAACGTGTTTCAAGCTGTCTTCAACGTTACGAGTCATCTGAGGCAGGTTAAAGACCGTCAAGGCCAAGGCACCTGAGATGATTGAAAATCCATACTCAAACTGAACTACAAAGATCAAGTAACCAAAGAGACCTACAACCACAGATGGCAGTGAAGACAAGATTTCAATACAGGTTCTGACAAAGTTGGTCACAGGACCTTTTTTGGCATATTCAGCTAGGAAAATCCCAGCCCCCATAGACAAGGGAACAGAGATAATCAAGGTGATGACCAAAAGGAAGAAGGAATTATAGAGCTGAATTCCAATCCCTCCGCCTGCTTGGTAAGAAGATGATTTGCCAGTCAAGAAAGACCAAGAGATGTGGGGCAAACCACGAACCAAGATATAAAGAATCAAGGATGCCAAGATGGCAACAATAATTCCTGCAATCGAGTAGAGGACAGCTGTTGCAATTTTATCTAATTTCTTAGCGTGCATAGTTTTTCTTTCCTCTTTCTTTCGTAATCAATTTAATCACACTGTTGAAGGCCAAACTCATCAAAAGCAAGACTAAGGCCAGTGACCAGAGAACGTTATTGTCAACGGTTCCCATAACGGTATTTCCGATACCCATGGTCAACACAGAGGTCAAGGTTGCAGCAGGTGTTGTCAATGAAGTTGGGACAACGGCTGAGTTTCCAACTACCATCTGAATGGCCAAGGCCTCACCAAAGGCACGCGCCATCCCAAAGACCACTGCTGTGAAAATCCCTGAACGCGCTGCCTTCAAGGTCACGCGCCAGATGGTTTGCCAACGAGTAGCCCCCATAGCCAAACTTGCTTCGCGGTAGTGACGAGGCACCGCACGCAAGCTATCTGTTGTCATAAAGGTTACCGTCGGTAAAATCATGACAAAGAGTACGAAAATCCCTGACAGAATCCCAAAACCAGTTCCACCAAAGATACTACGGACAAAAGGAACTACGACCTGCAAACCAATAAATCCATACACAACTGAAGGAATCCCGACTAGCAATTCAATGGCTGGTTGCAAGATTCTAGCACCTTTTGGTGAGACCTCCGTCATAAAGACTGCCGCACCAATGGCAAAAGGAGTTGCGATAAGTGCTGATAGGATTGTGACAATAAAGGAACCCAAAATCATAGGAAGGGCACCAAATTGTTTACCTGAAGGATTCCAAGTTTGGCCAAATAGGAAATCAAAGATATTAACCCCATTTACAAAGAAGGTCGACAAACCTTTTTGGGCTACGAAAATCAAAATCATGGCCACAATGATAACAATCAAAGACAGACAGGCAAAGGTTAAGCCTTTTCCTAGTTTCTCTAGACGAGAGTTCTTTGAGGGAGAAAGTAATTTTTTAGCTAATTCTTCTTGATTCATTATTGACTCCCTTCTAGTGCTGTCACCGTTCCTACAGCATCTTTTTGGACCTTCATTTCCTTGACAGAAATATAGCCCATCCCCTTAACGATTCCACTTTGCGCTTCATCTGAGAGGACAAAGTTGAGGAATTCTTCCACCAATTCATTTGGTTGACCTAGGGTGTACATGTGTTCATAAGACCACAAAGGCCAGTTATTGCTTGTAACATTTTCTGCAATTGGCTCATAGCCATTCAATTTCATGCGTTTAACCGAGTCATCCACATAGGCAAATGCTAGGTAAGAAATGGCTCCTGGTGTCTGGGAAACAATGTTTTTGACCATCCCATTTGAATCCTGTTCTTGACTCTGCACGGCAGATTGACCATCCATGACAACACTATCAAAGGTTGCACGCGAACCAGAACTTGCCGCGCGGTTGATAATGGAAATGGCTAGGTCTTTCCCACCGACTTCTTTCCAGTTGGTCACTTGACCTGTGAAGATGCTACGGAGTTGTTCAGTTGTCAGATTTTCAACATCAACTTCCTTGTTCACAATCACTGCCAAGCCCGCTACGGCTACCTTATGGTCCACTAGAGCGGATGCGTTGATACCGTCTTTTTCCTCGGCAAATACGTCTGAATTTCCTACATCAACGGCTCCAGACTGAACCTGAGACAGACCGGTACCAGATCCTCCACCTTGGACGTTGACTGTTTTTCCAACGTGCATAGAGCCAAATTCATCTGCTGCTGCTTCGACCAAGGGCTGAAGAGCCGTTGAGCCAACAGCTGTCATGGATTCTCCACGCTCAATCCAGCTAGCACATCCCGCCAAAGAACCTGCCAGCAAAAGAGCTGCAAGGGATAGAGCGAGTTTTTTCCTTTTTTTCACTGTTTTTCTCCTTGAAAATAATGGTGAATGCTGTGAATTTTTTCAACTATTTATTTATGTTTTTCTTTTTTAAAATTGGGAGCCAACTGAAGTTGCTAGCTTGGTTTTACTAGAAATTTGCTCAGTTACCTTTTCTACCAATTTTGACTTAAAATGAAAGACAATTTGAAAAAAATCCATACTTCCACTATAACATAGACAAGCTACTTTGACTAGCATTTTCACTTGAATCTGAGGCCTTTTGGAAAATAATTTTTCAAAACATTTCCCGTCACCTTAGCAAAGCCCAACCCATTTCCTTGAACCAAAACTTGGTACCAACCATTTGGCAGACTTTCTGCCAGCTGAACGGTTTCTCCAGAGGCATACTTTACAAACCCTTCTTGGTCAATTTCAACCGACTGCTTGACCTGACTCGGTTTCAAGGCTAGACCAAGGGCAAAGCTAGGCTCAAAGCGTTTCTTCTTAAAGGTCCCTAGATGCAGGCCATTGCGAGCAATCTTGAGTTTCCCTAAATCTGGCAAAAGTTCTGGCAGGAGATAGAGTTGGTCACCAAAAGTCTGCAAGATTCCCCTTAGATTGACCTTCAAGTGTTTTTGGGCAAATTCCTGCCACAAAGTAACTTGTTCTCGGCTGAGATTGCTCTTACTTGCCTTAAATTTAGGAACTGGATTTTTACCTTTAAACTGTAGATGTGCTACAAACTGACCCTCTCCCTTAAACTGATGAGGATACATCCGAGCCGTTTCTGGCAGATCAATACCAGCTACCATTCCATTGATATGTTCAACTGGCAACAAATCAAAATCATACTCTTCCAGTAGCCAATTGACAATCTCTTCGTTTTCCTCTGGTGCCCAGGTACAGGTTGAATAAACCAGACGACCACCATCAGCTAGCATGGTTACTGCATCTTCCAGAATTTCTCTTTGCAAGCTAGCACATTGACTCGGATAATCTAAGCTCCAATAGTCCATAGCATCTGGTTGCTTACGGAACATCCCTTCCCCTGAGCAAGGAGCATCAAGGACAATGAGGTCAAAATAGCCTTTAAAAACCTTGGCTAAGCGGTCAGCAGATTCATTGGTCACCACGACATTTGTCGCTCCAAAGCGCTCCATGTTTTCTACTAAAATCTTAGCCCGTTTGCTTGAAATTTCATTGGAAACAAGGAGACCCTCCCCTGCTAGATAGGCTGCCAGTTGAGTTGATTTGCCACCCGGTGCAGCTGCCAAGTCCAAAACCTTCAGACCATGACTGGGCTGGGCTACCTGAGCCACCATCTGGGCAGCAGGTTCTTGCGAATAAACCAAACCAGTAGCATGCTCAGGCGATTTCCCAGACACCTTCCCGTAATGGCCCCAAGGAGTTTGAGGAATGGCATCAGGAAAGGAAACTGGCGCTTCTTTTAAAGGATTGACCCGAAAGGCCGAAACCGCTTCCTCCTCAAAAGAGGCAAGAAAATCTCTTGCCTCATCTCCTAGTATCTCTTTATATTTTTCAACAAATCCTTCTGGAAATTGCATTTAAGTTCTGTTCCTTTCGTAAATATAGGACTGGATTTCCTCCTGCATCTCAAGAGGCACCATCATGACCGGCTGTCTGGTTTGAAAATCAGGAGCCCCACCAGATAGGGTCACAACCCGATAGCCCAGACTTTCCCCTAAAATACTAGCCGCAGCATAATCCCATGGTTGCAGATAGGTGACATAAGTCAACAAACGCCCTGACAAAATCTTGGCAAAACTAATGGCTGCACTCCCATAGACACGTACACCGAGGACCGCTCGACCCAAATCAGCTAGACCCCATTCATTGGTTTCCAGCATACCACTATTCCCTGCAATAAGAAAATCTCCAAGTGATTTTGCTTTAAAGGGAGCTAGAGGCCTATCATTTAGACAAACTGGAAAGGCTCCACCACCGTGATAACAATCCCCTTTGACCACATCATAAATCAAACCAAATTGCCCTTGACCATTTTCAAAATAAGCCATCATGACAGCAAAATCTTCCTGCTGGGCTACAAAATTATTGGTCCCATCAATCGGATCAATGACCCAAACCTTGCCCTCTTGAACCGAGGCTCGCAGACACCCTTCTTCAGCACAAATCTTATCCTCAGGATAACGAGACAAAATCTCACCGACCAATAGCTCCTGAACTTCCTTGTCCAGTCTGGTCACCAAGTCTGTCGGAGAGGTTTTGGTCTCAACTTGCAAATCTTCCTGCATATGGTCAAGAATGTACTGGCCCGCCTTCTTGACAAGCTCTTTGGCAAATTCAAATTTACTTTCCAAGAGAAATCTTCCCTTCCCCTTTTTCCTTGGCAGCCTGAACTGCTCGATAAAGCGAATAGCCACTAACCGTTTCAAATTCTCGGCCCAAACGTTTTTCTTCGCTCTTGGTTGGCACGATCGCCTTGAATCCCTTATAGGAGTCCAGTAACTTTTGAACCTCTACCTTGCCTTCATAGGCAGCTTCAACATCATTAAAAAAAGAAAGCACTGAAGCAAGTTCTTCAGTGCTCCACGACAAATCTAGTGGGTAACTATACTGTTTGTTCATTAACTAATACCAGCTCTCATTCTTGCTTCTTTTAGTTCTTGCTTACGGTAACTACGAGGGAGAAAAGCACGAATCTCATCTTCATTAAAACCGATTTGCATGCGTTTGGCATCGATAATAATGGGGCGACGCAAAAGACTTGGATACTGCTCAATTAAATGAAGCAATTCCGATACCGAAATACTTTCTACATCAATATTCAATTTTTGAAAAATTTTTGAACGAGTTGAAATGATGTCATCAGTACCATTTTCGGTCAAGGAAAGAATGTGTTGCAATTCCTTTCTTGTTAAAGGACTGGTCATAATATTGTGCTCCTCAAAGGGCACCTTATGTTTTTCTAACCAGGCCTTCGCCTTACGACATGAAGTACAGCTCGGTGATAGAAATAGTGTAATCATGCTTTTCTCTTCTTATCTATACTTTGCTGATTCTATTATACAAAAAAATAAAGCGCTTGACTAGAGATTTTTAGAAAAAAAGCCTATTTTTTCAAGAAAAATAGACTGTTTGCGAACGATTGACTCTGTTTGGATTTGGTTAATTCATTCTTAACGATAGTTTCGAATCACACACCTAATTTATATATGTGAAATAAGAACATCTTTCGTTTCACTTCCCACGACTTTTCAGATACAGATAGCCAAAGAAGCTTTCATAGAGGGCAAAAAAGAGGAGGAAGGCATGAAGGAAGAAAGTCTCTGGCAAAATCAGTATAACAGGATCCTTGGCTGGGTCAAAAAGCCAGGTATCATCTCCCATAAAGAGAATTTGATGGAAAAGGGTAAAGAATTGGTCAAAACCAATCAAAGCTCCCCCAAGACCAATCAGTAAAGGTAAGACCACTAGAGCCAAAAGCCCTTTACTAAATAGAGACAAGAAGCCCTTTTTCACAATCCCTTTGACAAAGACGTAAAAACTTGGCAGTGTCACTAGGGCAACTAGCTGAACTAGATGAAAGAGATTCTTGACCACTGCAAAGTGGTGCAGACCAGCTGCTGACGAACGAAAATCTGGCATCTCTAAGACTTGACTAAAAGGATTGGTCAGATAATTCATCAAGATATGAAAGTTGTACTGAATAGTTTCTGGTTTTAGATAAACTCGATCCGTCAAGTTCAGCCACTCAATCTCCAAAGGATAAAAAATCCAAGCCAGATAAATAGTCAGAAGGATCGAGAGGGAGAGGAGAAAGAGCATAGAGGCCCAAAAGGTCAGTTTAGTTTTCATCAAAATCCCACTCCGCAAGGCTAGAAACCACATAAGTCGGTGCGATTGGCAAGTCTGCCACTTCTTCTGCCTTGGTAAATCCGGTTGTCACCAAGAGCGTTGGAATGCCATTGTCAATCCCTGCTCGGATATCTGTTAAATAGTTATCCCCAACCATGATTAACTCTTCACGTTCCAAGCCTAAGTGCTCAACCGCCTTATTCATAATGATGGCATTGGGTTTTCCGATATAAACAGGTTTCACTCGTGTTGCTACTTCAAGCAGCGTAATCAGTGAACCAGCCCCTGGCAAAAGACCGCGTTCTGTCGGGATATTGAGGTCAGGATTGGTTCCGATAAAATGGGCACCCTTTTGGATAGCCAGAGTTGCTGTGGCAAATTTTTCATAATCAACTTGCCAGTCCAGGCCTACTACCACATAGGCCGGATTTTCCTTATCTTCCACATAACCAGCCGCCTTGATGGCTTCCTTGAGCCCTGCTTCTCCGATGACATAGACGGTCTTTTCAAGACCCAAGTCGTTCATATAGTCGATAGTCGCCAAAGTCGCTGTGTAGACAGTCGATAGAGGCGTATCAATATTAAAATTCTGAGCCAGCATCTCCTGAACACTCTCTGGAGTGCGGGTTGTATTGTTGGTCACAAAAAGATAGGGGATATCCCGCTTTTGCAATTCATGGACAAAAGCTTCTCCTGCTGGAATTCGATCCTTCCCCTTATAAATAGTTCCGTCTAAATCAATTAAATAGCCTTTATATTTCATATTTTTCTCTAATCCTTCTTCATTTCTTGCCAAGTGATGATGGCTTGAGCATTAGTCGCACCGTCGCTTGTAATCACATGCTTGCTTTCCAGTCCAGTCCGTTCAACAGACGATGTGATCACCCCACCTGGTCGAACTTCTTTGACATACTTGAGATTGATTTTCTTGGGAATATATTGGATCAAAAAATCAGCTCCCATAACCTCAAAAATCCAGTCCAGATACTTACTGTTATTGACATGACCATTCATATCCAAGTCGTAAAAACGAACATGGTAATCCTTGCTGACTGGCTCTTCCAAGGACTCATACTTTGGTCCGCGGATAAGCTTTTTATCAAAATCAGACTGGTAAGGAGCTACTATCTCAGGTTCGACAGCATGGACTTTTCGACTATCTCGGTCCATGAGAACAAAGGTCGCCATCATGTGGATTAGCTCCTGCCCCGCTTCATCATAAATGGTAAAGCGACGGTAGCAAAAGAGTCGATTGTAGCTCAAAGCTTCCGTTTCGATGGTGATTTCTTCCGCAAAACGAGGCAAACGAACCACCTCAATATCATAGTCTGTGATAATCCAGACTAGATTATAGTCCTCCAAAATAGCCTTATCACTAACACCCAGTTCAATCGACTGCATCCCTGAAACTTGCAGGGATAGCAAAATCACATCTGGAAGCTTGATATGACCGTTCATATCAGCCATATCAAAAGGAATTTTCATTTTCATTTGATAAGTTAAGCCCATCATCCTACTCCAAAATAAATCGTTCTGCTACAGTGTCTCCCAAAAAGAGACCTCTTTTTGTCATGCGCACGCGATCATCGTCTATTTGCATGAGACCTTGTTGAACCAAGTCCTTGACAATTTCTCCATAAAGTCCATCAAAAGACCGTCCAAATTTTTCCTCAAATCGCGCCATGGAGACTCCTGATTTCTTGCGGAGGCCCAAGAACATTTCCTCTTCCATTTGCTCCTTTTGACTCAGGTGTTCTTCTGTGATCCGAGCATTGCCTTCCTCAACTGCATTGAGATAATGACGAATGGGACCATGATTCTTATAGCGCACTCCATTGACATAACCAGATGCCCCAGCACCGATGCCATAGTATTCAGCATTGTCCCAGTACATGAGATTATGGCGACTTTCAAAACCAGGCTTTGAGAAATTGGAAATCTCATAATGCTCAAAACCAGCTCGCTCCAGCTCTGCAATGATGTACTCAAACATCTCAGCTTCCAGTTCCTCCTTAGGCAGAGGCAATTTCCCTCGTCGCATACGGTTCATAAAGACCGTATGATTTTCCAAAATCAAGCTATACAAACTCATATGGGGAATATCAAGTCCAATGGCCTTAGCCACATTTTCCTTGACCTGCTCCATGGTCTGACCAGGCAGTGCATAAATCAAATCAATAGAGATATTGTCAAAACCAGCCAGTTTCAGACGGTCGATATTTTCATAAATATCCTTCTCCAAATGACTGCGCCCAATCTTTTTCAGCATCTTATCATCAAAGGTCTGCACACCTAGCGAAACACGATTGACAGCCGAGTTTTTCAAAACAGCTATCTTATCTGCATCCAAATCGCCTGGATTGGCTTCAATGGTCAACTCTTCTAAGGCAGACAAGTCCAAGTTTTTAGTCAAGCCCTTCAATAACATCTCCAGTTGAGAAGCTGACAAAGCTGTCGGTGTGCCACCACCGATATAGAGGGTTCTCAACTTTTGAATATCATAAGATTGAAACTCTTCTAACAGATGCTCTAAATAACTATCTACCGGCTGATTCTTGATAAAGACTTTTGAAAAGTCACAATAATAACAAATCTGGGTACAAAACGGGATGTGCACATAGGCTGACGTTGGTTTTTTCTGCATAGTACTTATTATACCACAAAGACAGGCTAGGAGAAAAAAATCACCATCCCCAGATACATAGTCCGTCCAGAGATGGTGATGGTTTATTCTTCTGTTATGTCAATAACAATCTCTTCTGATTCATCAAGAGTTTCGGCCTTTTCTTGCCATTGCTCCTTGAGATTATTGAATCGATCTTTTGATGCTTCTGTCGCTTGACGAGCACATGATTTGGCTTGAGCAAGGACACTGTCCACAGTGATTTCACCTGACTCAACCTGTTCTTTGGTTTTAAGAACAAAATCTGTAGCCTGCTCCTTGACTTCTGTCAGTTTTTCACAGACCTGCTCCTTGGCATACTCTGGATCTTCTCTCAAATCATCTAGAAAATCTTGAGCCTGACTGCAAACTTGTTTGCCCTTGTCGCTTGTTAAAAACAAGGCAAGAGCTGCACCTGAAACGGTTCCTAAAAGGATTGAGGATAGTTTACCCATAAGAATTCTCCTTTTTTATTTTTTGAAAAATTTACTTGCAAGACGAAGAGCTGACAAACTTGCACCAGTCTTAATGGTTTTTGAACCAGCTGATGAAGCTTTCTTGCTCAAGACACGCGCATGGTCATTGAGGTCGGAAACAGATAGAGATAAATCTGCAACAGCACTAAAGAGTGGATCAATCGTTGCCACCTTGACATTAATATCATCTGCCAAGACATTGACCTTAGACAGCAATTCATTGGTATGATGCAAGGTCATATCCACATCTGAAGTTAAGGTTTTAATCGTCTTCTCTGTTTCATCGATAACACGTCCAAGCTTTTGTACAGTAATAATTAGATACACTAAAAATACAATCAAAGCAAGGGCTACAAGAATATATGCAACTTCTAACATTTAATTTTCCTCCTCTGAAATATAGTAAGGGTCCTTCTTTCGATTTTGATATAGAATGATAAAAATACCCAGTCCGATAAGAACAACTGAAAGCCATTGAGACACTCGAAGGCCAAAGAACATGAGACTATCTGTCCGCATACCTTCGATGACCATACGACCGAAACCATACCAAATCAAATAGAAAGCAGTGATATGACCTCTTCTGAGACTCTTCCATTTTCGTCTGAATATCAGAATTAAGGCAAATCCAAGAAGATTCCATAGAGACTCATAAAGGAAGGTCGGTTGACGGTAGCTCCCCTCAATATACATCTGGTCACGTATAAAGCCAGGTAGATAATCCAGATTATCCACTGCTGCACCATAGGCTTCTTGGTTAAAGAAATTACCCCAGCGACCCAGACTTTGAGCAATCATGACGCTAGGCGCCGCAATATCTAGAAAATCCCAAGTATTGATGAGTTTACGATCAGCAAAGATGTAGAGTACAAGGGCACCAGTTATCAAACCACCGTAAATAGCCAAACCACCATTCCAAATGGCAAAAATTTCTCCCAAATTCTGACTATAGTAATCAAAACGGAAAATAACATAATAGAGACGAGCTCCTAAAATAGCCAAGGGAAAGGCTATCAAGATGAAGTCTAAAATATCGTCTGGTATGATCTTCTTTCTAGGTGCTTCTTTCATGGTCAAATAAACCGCAAGAATCAATCCTGTCACAATACACAGGGCATACCAACGAATGGCTAGAGGGCCTAGATGAATAGCAATTGGATCAAGCATTAGGCACCTCGTTTTGAGCAATAAGATTGGTCAAGCGTTCTTCGAACAAACGTGTCGCATCAAAGCCCATTTCCTTGGCACGATAATTCATGGCAGCAGCCTCAATCACGACAGAGATATTACGACCTGTTTTCACTGGAATACGAATACGAGGAATGGATACGCCAGAAATTTCAAGTTCCTCTGCATTGTTTCCAAGACGATCAAAAGTCTTATGCGTATCGTAATTTTCCAGGTAAACGGCTAGCTGGACTTGTGAAGAATCCTTGACCGCACTCGCACCGTAGAGACTCATAACATCGATAATCCCAACACCACGAATTTCAATCAAGTGTTTCAAGATTTCAGCTGGTTCACCCCAAAGAGTAATCTCATCCTTGGCAAAGATATCGACACGGTCATCAGCTACCAAGCGGTGACCACGTTTGACAAGCTCTAAACCTGTCTCACTCTTACCGATACCACTATCTCCCTGAATCAAGACACCCATTCCATAAATATCCATCAAGACACCGTGCACACTGGTCCGTTCTGCCAAACGTGAATCCAGATAACTAGATAACTCCCCAGATAAACGACTGGTTGCCGTACGGCTGGTTAAAATGGCAATCTTACATTCTCTGGCTGCCTTTAACATTTCCTCTGGAACTACCAAACCACGAGCAACAATGACCGCAGGTGTCTCAGGTAGAAACATTTTTTTCAAGACTTGGTAACGGTTGTGAGAGGACATCGAAACGAGATAGGACCACTCCTTCATTCCCAAGAGTTGGATCCGCTCTGGCGTGTAGTAGTCAAAATAGCCTGTCATTTCAAGACCAGGTCGCGTAATGTCCGCAGTATTAATTTCCTTTTCGAGTAATTCTGGTTCGCCATAGACAATGTCTAGTCTAAGCTTTTCAATCACTTCTTTTACTAAAACCGACATCATTTCCTCCTTCAAATGAGTTCTTCTCTCTATTATATCAAATTGTAGGAGGATATTTCAGATTTTTGCAGGTTTTGAAGTATTTATTTATACTCAATGAAAATCAAAGAGCAAACTAGGAAACTAGCCGCAGGTTGCTCAAAACACCGTTTTGAGGTTGTAGATAAGACTGACGAAGTCAGTCACATATATAATCCAAGGCGACGTTGACGTGGTTTGAAGAGATTTTCGAAGAGTATTAAAAGAAAAAGGACTAGATTTCTCCAGCCTTTCATTTCTAATTAGAATTTTTTACGTTTACGAGCTGCTTCTGATTTACGTTTACGTTTTACAGAAGGTTTTTCATAGAATTCACGTTTGCGTGTTTCTTGAAGAGTACCAGCTTTAGTAACCGCACGTTTGAAACGACGAAGTGCGTCGTCAAGAGATTCATTCTTACGTACTACTGTTTTAGACATTTTTTTCACTCCCTTCAAGTTCAAGATCTATTCTATTTTACACGTAAAAGTAATAATTGTCAAGAGGAAACTAAGTTTTTTATTCTTCATAATGATTAATAATATAGTTTACCATCTCCTCCATATCTGCTTCAGATAAAGGCAATTCCCAGTTTGTTGTTTCCATTTTAAGAAAAGCATCACTGACTTCAGATTTATTATCTGGTAACAAAATTATGTCATTTTTTCCAAACATAATACCTATCCTATCATATAAGACATGAAGATTATTACTATTTGGATCAATATCAAAAGACTGTAAAGAGATTAAGATGTCATTCCCTTTATATGACAAATCAATCCACATGTGATTTGATAAATCATATGGCCTAGATAATCTACTACCCGAGGTGTACTTTTCATCTCCTCTACCTCCTAAATATTGATTTCTTGTGGTATATGGTTTATCTTTTGACTTAGTAAAAAGAGAATTCCCCTCCTTATCTTTCTTTTTTGTAATGAATCCTATTATACTTTTTCTTTCTTCCGTTCTAGCACTCTTATATGCTTCTTTTATTTTTAGAAAATCTTCTTTATTCATGTTATCCTCCTGAAGTTAAGTTAAAGTTTTACATGTCTAAAACCACTCACTCCAAAGAGTAAGTGGTTCTTATACTTTTTATTTTTCAAGTAAGCTAAGCGCTTCAGCATCTGCGATGATGGTCACATCAGGGTGATTTTGTAGGCTACTTGCTGGCAAACTCTCAGTCACTGGACCAGACACTGTTCCAGCAATGGCTTCTGCTTTCGACTCACCGTAAGCAAAGAGAAGGATTGACTTGGCATCCAAGATGTTTTTAATTCCCATTGAAATAGCTTGAGTTGGAACATCTTCAATCTTGTCAAAGAAGCGCGCATTGGCTTCGATAGTAGACTGGTCAAGTTCTACTAGATGTGTTTGACTGTCAAATGGAGTACCAGGTTCATTAAATCCGATATGTCCATTGCGACCGATTCCCAAGATTTGGAGGTCAACTGGATGGTCAGCCAAAATTTGGTTGTAGCGTTCAACTTCAGATTCAGCATTATCCTTAACCCCACGAGGCAAGAAACTTTCTTTAAATGATTTTTGGTTGAACAAGTTTTCTTGCATGAAGTAACGGTAAGACTGTGGATTGTCTCCATCAAGCCCTACATACTCATCAAGGTTGACACTGGTTAGATTTGAAAAATCAAGGTCACTCTCAACAATTTCCTTGTAAAATTCAAGTGGGCTACTTCCTGTCGCAAGTCCTAGGGTTTGAGCTCCATTGGCTATTTTTTCCTTCAAAATCTCAAAAGCAACTTTTCCACCTTCGATTTGGTTTTCAACTTTAATAACTTTCATCTTTTCATCCTCCATTTCTATCTATATTTATTATATGGTATAGACCAATTTTTGTCAAGTGAAAACGATTTAATTTCTAAAAAAAGAGCGACTATACTTGAAACATGTTATAATGGATAAGATTAGAACTTAGAAAGAATGAACAGATATATGAATACAGCTGATTTTGATTTCCACTTACCCGAGGAATTGATTGCCCAAACGCCCCTTGAAAAACGGGACGCTTCTAAACTCCTCATTGTCAATCGTGAGACGGGAGAAATGCAGGATAAACACTTCCACTCTATTATTGATATGCTGAAACCTGGTGATGCCCTTGTTATGAACGATACACGTGTTCTCCCTGCCCGCCTCTATGGACAAAAGGAAGAAACTGGAGGCCATGTGGAACTTCTCCTGCTCAAAAATACTGCTGGAGATGAGTGGGAAGTCCTGGCAAAACCTGCCAAACGCCTCAAGATTGGTACACGTGTCAGCTTTGGTGATGGTCGCCTCAGCGCTGTCGTTACGGAAGAATTGACTCACGGAGGCCGCATTGTCCGCTTTGAATACCAAGGAATTTTCCTAGAAGTTTTGGAAAGTCTGGGAGAAATGCCATTACCACCTTATATCCACGAAAAATTGGATGACCGTGAACGTTATCAAACTGTTTATGCCAAGGAAAGTGGCTCTGCTGCTGCACCAACTGCTGGATTGCACTTCACCAAAGAATTGCTGGCAGAAATCCAAGCTAAGGGTGTTCATCTAGTCTATCTGACTCTTCATGTCGGACTCGGAACCTTTAGACCCGTTTCAGTTGACAATCTGGACGAACACGAAATGCACTCAGAATTCTACCAACTTTCTGAGGAAGCGGCTGCCACCCTTCGATCTGTCAAGGAAAATGGAAGCCGTGTCATCGCTGTCGGAACCACTTCTATCCGCACCTTGGAGACTATTGGTTCCAAGTTTGATGGGCAAATCCAAGCAGATTCTGGCTGGACCAATATCTTTATCAAACCTGGCTATGAATGGAAGGTTGTGGATGCCTTCTCAACCAACTTCCACCTGCCAAAATCAACTCTGGTCATGTTGGTTTCTGCCTTTGCAGGTCGTGAATTGGTCCTAGATGCCTACCAGCATGCCATTCAAGAACACTACCGCTTCTTTAGTTTCGGTGACGCCATGTTTATCTATTAATTTATATAATCAAAAAACGCATATTATCAGGTATTAAATCCTTTGGTGCTCTAAGCTTTTCTAATGATTTTAGACAGTCGCAAAAAAGTCTTAAAAGCTCTCAGAATCGTTGTCTCAGCACCAAAAATACGTGAAATTTGCATAATTAAAATAAATTTCAGGGGGAGTTATACAAAAAAAACGACGATTTAAATCGTCGTTTTGCTGAGATAAATATGCAATCTTTTTTTGAAAATACGTCTATTTATTTTTTATGGTTTTTTATTGTAAAGTAGACCCAACCGAATGAACATAGGTTGTAGAAAGCAAATGAAAAAACTGCAAGGATGATAGCTCCTGTATCTAAATAACCTCTTTCAAGAGCGTTTTTCAACAACAACAAGCCTGTAGTTTCGACAAAGATCAAAAATAAAAATATATAAAAAATTTTCACATTAAGCATATTGTTACCGCTTTCTTTTTATTTGGTTTTATTGTATAATAAAAGTTAAAAAAAATCAAAAATACAACGGAGTTTCCGTTATGTCTAAGATGTTTAAATGCATGTGTTTGCTAGTTATGTCTGTTTTCTGTATGTCTAGCATTTCCCCGTCGCTTGTTGTTTTTGCTGATGATAGCTTATCGGCAAACTCTAAAGTTGTATCTGGTGAGGCTCAGTTTGAGAATGGCTCATCAGTGCGGTTCGGAGATACGCAAGTAAATATTTTAAGCGATGAAGTTCTTGAGGTTGTCAATCCAGATGGAAGTGTAGACACTATTGAACGACGTGCTGACGGCGTCTATATCAATGGAGCATTTTATATGGCTTATCAAAAGAACGAAATCGACCTAAATATATCTTTTAGATCATACGATCCTAATGTTTGGAATTACGCCAACACAATACATGGGAATAAACAAGCTAACACATTCGCTAACTTCATGACTGGTGCTGGAATAAGTTATATGATTGGTAAGATAGGTGCTGTATTGGGGGATCCATGGGGTGCAATAATTGGTGGAGCATATTTTGGTATACAAGCTTATCAGTCTTACTTGGATTCACAAAGCACATATCCATACTACATAACAAGTACTTATATCCATGTTGCTCAAAGAAAATGGAAGTTTATCACTGAATACTATAGAAACTCAGACTATACTGGGTATGTAAAAACCGAAACAACCTACGTGAATTTCTAAAATATAAACCCTGCCTTTATATCTAGGCAGGGTTTATATTTTAGTTAATTGCTCAAGTAATTTGGAAGCATAATACTTGCGAAACTCTATTTGTTCAAGCGGTTCAAAAGCTCTTGTTTTTTATCCTCAAGCTCAGCTCTCCTTTGCTCGATTTCTTCACGTTTTTGGGCGATTTCTGCTTGCGCCTCGGGAGTTTCCAAAGTGCCTTTTGACTTGTGAAATTCTACTAGCATATCAACGATTTTTGGGTCTAATTCGTTGACATAATCAGGATTTGACCATTTCGGCACGTTGCTTGCAGGTGCTTGCTTTTTGCCGCCTTTTTGGGGTCAGTACACATCAACCTTGATAGTATGCGTTTTGTAATGGATAAAAAATGAAGTTAATTTATTCTAAAGATCGGATCTTTCAAACTCTGCACACTGGCATTGATCACCGCACCGACAATCAAAATCTTAGCGATGAGAATAAACCAGAACATCATGACCACCACGACGACAGAACTGAAAAAACGCACGTCCACTAGGTGATTGACATAATTGTTAACATAGACTGAAAAGATATTGAGCAGTAAGACCAGGGTCAACAAGACAAAGGCACTACCTGGCAATACATGTCGAATCCGTCGGACCTTAACATTGGGCAGGAAATAATAAAGCATGACCAAGATTGCAAAAATCAAAGCATAGACCAGAGGACCTGTTAGGTCTTGCAGATAATCAAAAAGAGGACTATCCGATTTCCAGTAACTTTTGATAAGGTTGAGGAGCATGCGACCAAAGACACTGAGAAATAGAGCTAAGGCAAAGAGAATCTGCAAGCCAAAACTGACAAACAAACTCATGAGCTGATGGGAAATCAGTCCACGATTTTTTGCTACTCCGTAAGCTTTATTAAAGGCTTTCTGTAAGAAATTCATGGATTTTGAAAAGGTCCAGAGGGCTGACAAAACCGCAAAACTCAATAAGCCCGTTGAAGGTTGGGTTAGCACTTCTGTAATAATCTTTGCAACCACATCATACATGGTATCGGGCAAAAATTCATTGACAACCTTCAAAAAATTGGAAACTGGAATCTGAAAATAAGGGAGGATATTGACCACCACCAAAAGTAGGGGAAATATCGAGATCAACCAATAGTAGGCTACTGCGACACTGGTCAACTCACTATCTGATGCTTGATAATAATGCAAAAAGGCTTTTAATAAAGGCTTGTTTATCAGCTCTTTCCACCACTTCTTCATGTCATACTCCTTCACTCATAATCTTGATTAATTTCTTCTTACCAATTCCATCATATCATAAGGCAGGGTATTGGCAGCTTCCTTCAAGGAATAGTTCTCTAAGTTATTCACATTTTGTCGTAACTTCTTGGCATACTTGGCCGTAATCAATCGTTTTTCTTCGTATTCGAAAATCAACTTGCGCTCCAGATAATAGCCTCTCAGCATTTCATCGATATTGTTGGGCTTGACGCGATTGATAACCCGTTCGACAAAGGCACCACTGGTAATAATAGCTGTTTCTCGGAGACGAGAATCCTGCATGAAGCTGATTAAAGAACTCTTATAAACCCCTTTAAGGTTCTCCAGACTTTCGATAATCATCTCTGTATTTTCTAGATAGAGCTCTGCAATTTGGTCATAGTCAAGGGCTCTGAGTTTCTGTGATTCTTCATTTTTCCAACTGCGGAAGGTCTTGCCAAAGGTAAAGACTTCGTGAAGGAGAAAACGTAAAATCCGCAAGGAAACAAGGAAATAATAGGTCAAACGTGAAGCAAACTTACGATTGATACCTTGTTCCATGTTTTTCAAGTAACGTTGGTAAACTCGATAAGCACGCTCACTCATCTTGCCTTCTTCGTAAGCCTGTTCTAAACCATCACTTTCAATACTGAGGATGAGAAGTTTCAAGGCCTCCCAATCCTCTTGAGCCCCCTTATTTTCTTGACTCAGGATAAGATTTTCAATACGTCCATGATAATTGTCAATGGCTGCATAGAGAGGGAGCTTATTTCTGGTGCCTTCCAATTCTTTTTCCAACTCTAGCGTTACTTCATTCAAAATAGCGATATGCATGAGATAATCCTTGCTTTCTTCCTGTTCATCCGAAAGATGGGGCAAGACCAAGAGACCTGTTAAAAAGCTTACAAGTGTCACACCTGCGACGAGGAAAAGTAAGAGAGGATACTCCTGCTCTAGATTACTTGGTATCAGAAGAATCGTAGCAATCGACACCGTTCCCTTAACACCTGAGAAGGTCAAGAGAAGCATATCCTTCATATACTTATTTAACTTTTTCTTGAGGCGTCGGGTCCTATAAGCATAATAGCCATAGATCATGACAAAACGAATGGCAAAGAGGACAAAGGTAAGAACGACAAGAGACACCAGCAAGAGTAAGGGATTATAGATTGGATTGGTCAAGATAGGTTCTGCTATCATTTCCAGCTCCATCCCTAAAATCACAAAGACAGAACCGTTGAGCATAAAGTTCACTGTGTGCCAGACCGTCTCGGTCACCGTGTCCACTTGGGCTTCGAGGAGCGTAATTTTCTTAAAACGGCTTGCCTTTAAAATTCCAGCAACTACAACGGCAATAATCCCTGAAACGTGGACTTCTTCTGCCAGGAAGAAGGTCACCAGAGGTAAACTCAATTCTAATAAAAGTTCACTAGCAATATCCGTTGCTCTCACACTTAGCAAGAAGCTATGGAGGAAACGGTTGGTCATGGCTGTTAAAAATCCAATTAAAAAACCGCCTAGGATTGAAAAGATGAGCGAACTACTAGCTTGTCCAAGGGAAAAGGCCCCAGTTGTCCAAGCTGTCAAGGCAACCTGAAAGGCAACCAAACCTGATGCATCATTCAAAAGTCCTTCACCCTTAAGGATATTGGACACGCGCTTAGGAAAACTAAAACGCTCCGAAAGAGAGGCAAAGGCCACCAAGTCCGTAGGCCCAAGTGCCGCCCCAACAGCCAAGCAAGCCGCCAAGGGAAGACTGAGCCAAAGAAGATGGGCCAAGCCACCCAAACTCAGGGTCGAGATGAAAATCACTGGAAATATGAGATAAACAATGATTCGCCAGTGTTTTAAAATAGCTGTAATGTCCGCTTCTTCCGACTCTCGAAAAAGCAAGGGCCCGATAACCAGTGCCAAAAACAACTCTGTATTGAGGTGAAAGTCGGTATTGGGTAAAAAGAGACCAATCACAATTCCCAAAAGAATTTGCACCAAAGGAAGAGGCAAAAAGGGCAGGAGCTTATTGGTTGTACTTGAGACAATCAAGACCAGTAAAAATAGGATGAGGTAAATCAGTAATTCCACGCACGTCCTCCTTAATCTTTTTTACAACAGGATTCAAATATCTCCTTCTGCTCTTTGATTTTTTGGTCAATCTTGGAACAATCCTTGTGCTCAATTTTTCTCTGGCACCGTTCCATTTCAAGAGCAACTAATTTTTTCTTGATTTTAAGCATCTTTTTGCTCATATGCGCTTGGTCTAACACACCCACCGCTCGTTCGTGGTGGGTTGATTCAACAAAATTCTGGCGCATGGCATCCAGCTTTTCACGTAGGTATTGTTTATCCATGTCTATATCTCTCTAATTTTTCAATCATTACTAAAAACGGTGGGTTGTTGACTTGGTTTAAAGTTCGGTAAATGGCAGCTGTGTACTCTTGTTGGTTCAACTGGCTAACAAAATCCAAGACAGCATCCCTCTCTAGGTCGCCCCCTTCATGACCATAGTAGATCATGATAGCAATCCGTCCACCTTTGACAAGCAAGTGACACAGTTTTTCTAATGCTTCAATCGTTGTCTGAGGTCGGGTGATGAGAGACTTATCAGCTGATGGCAAATAGCCCAGATTGAAAATCCCTGCCTTGGCTTCTGTCACAAACTGGTCCAGTGTCTCATGGCCTTGCAAGATTAACTGGGCATTTGTCATTCCAGCCTGGTCCAAACGCTCCTTGGTCTTTTCCAAGGCTTGCTCCTGAATATCAAAAGCATAGACTTGCTTAGCTAGCTCGGCTAGAAAAAGCGTGTCATGACCATTTCCCATGGTTGCATCCACTACGATATCATCCTGAGTCACTACCTCAGCCAAAAAATCATGTGCCATCTCAAGTGGTCTTTTCATTTTCAAACTCCTGTTTTACAGCCTTGCATCCTTGAACACTTCCACGACGTCGCATTTCCATCTCAATGCTGTTGAGGACTTCCCATTTATTGAGACTCCACATAGGACCAATCAGCATATCTCTAGGTGCATCTCCTGTGATTCGATGGATGACAATATGCTTAGGAATGATCTCCAATTGATCGCAGATGACCTTGACATATTCGTCCTGACTCATCAATTGCAAACGTCCCTCGTGATAATCCCGTTGCATACGTGTATTGGTCATCAGGTGAAGCAAGTGCAATTTAATCCCTTGAATATCGTTATCCGTGACACAGCGACGGACATTTTCAATCATCATCTCATGGGTTTCACCAGGCAAGCCATTGATCAAATGAGAAACAATCTCAATCTTGGGATACTTTCTCAAACGCTTGACCGTTTCCACGTACAATTCATAAGAGTGGGCACGGTTAATCAGGTCAGAGGTTGTTTCATAAGTGGTCTGCAAGCCCAATTCAACCGTCACATGCATGCGCTCCGATAGTTCAGCCAAATATTCAATGGTTTCATCTGGTAAACAGTCTGGCCGTGTTCCGATATTGATTCCTACTACACCTGGCTCATTGATAGCCTGCTCATAACGCTCTCGGATAACTTCCACCTTTTCATGGGTGTTGGTAAAATTTTGAAAATAAACCAGATACTTCTGAACATCCGGCCACTTACGGTGCATAAAGTCAATTTCCTTATAAAATTGCTCACGGATAGGCGCGTCCGGTGCTACGATAGCATCTCCAGAACCTGAAACCGTACAAAAAGTACAGCCTCCATGAGCCACAGTCCCATCACGATTCGGACAGTCAAACCCCGCATCAATAGGGACTTTAAAGGTCTTTTCTCCAAATAGTTTTCGATAATAATCATTCAAGGTATTATAAGATTTCATAACTTTCATTATAACAGAAAACATCTACAATCTCAAAAGCCTGACTTTCCTATAAATTCCTCTGTTTCTCGTTTCCTTTAGCGATTTTTTATGATACAATATGGATATGATTTTAATGAAATTAGCATCTATTTTATTATTGATACTGACCTTAGTAGTCTGCATTATCATAACCAAACTTTTTAGATTAAAAAAACTAGGACGAAACTTTGCGGATTTGGCTTTTCCAGTCTTGGTATTTGAGTACTACCTAATCACAGCTAAAACCTTTACCCATAATTTCCTCCCTAGACTGGGCCTAGCCCTCTCACTCCTAGCCATTATTCTCGTCTTTTTCTTCCTTCTAAAAAAACGCAGTTTTTACTATCCTAAATTCATCAAATTCTTCTGGCGTGCAGGATTCTTATTAACCCTTGTCATGTATATCGAGATGATTGTTGAATTGTTCTTAATGAAATAATCGAATCCCTAAACATTTTCTAGGGATTTTTGCTTTCTCTTCAAAATAAGATAGACAGTAACACTATACAATTTTATACAAAGAAAATCCCTTAGAAACTTATATTCCAAGGGATTTATCTTCTATCTAAGACAAGAGCTTCTCGCTAGTCTTGAATGATAAAGAAGGTATCAAAATTTCTAATCTTCTTTTTTACCTTTAGTGGCTACTAATCCTGCACTCAAACCGAGAAGAGCTAAGCCTGCTGCTACTGCTGCTTGGCTTGCCGCACTTCCTGTATTTGGTAACTGCGCTTTGTTAATTTGACTAGATTTACTTGAAGCGATTGGTTTTGTAGCTGCTTTTTCTGACACTTGTGGTTTTGTAGCTACCGACTGTACTGGTTTCGTTGTTTCACCAGCTGTACCGACTTCTACGATGCGATCCTGAGCCATAACTTTATCATAGCTATCCTTTTCAGTTCGCTTACCATTTTCAACCTCAATCAAGTGAACACGGACACCTTGTCTTCCTTCTTGGAGGACTCGTGTTTCACCTGCAGGAAGTTTATCGTTCTTTTGTTCCTGAACCTTGAAATCGATTGTTTCTTCTTCAATTACAAGTTCTGGTCTGTTAAGCACAAGATTCTTAACTTCGTCTTCTGGAAGAGAAGTGCCTGGGGTGGTCCCCACTTCCACGATACGATCTTGTACAGCAACTTTATCGTAAGTTTCTTTAAGCTGACGTTTTCCATTTTCCACTTCAATCAAGCGAACACGGACACCTTGTTTTCCTTCTTGGAGGAAACGGGTTTCACCTAGATACAACTTATCAGACTTACGCTCCTGAACCTTGAAGTCAATGGTTTCTTCTTCGACTACAAGCTCTGGGCGATTCAGAACAAGATTTTTCACTTCGTCTTCTGGAAGAGAAGTACCTGGATTGGTCCCCACTTCCACGATACGATCTTGTGCAGCAACTTTATCGTAAGTTTCTTTAAGCTGACGTTTTCCATTTTCCACTTCAATCAAGCGAACACGGACACCTTGTTTTCCTTCTTGGAGGACACGGGTTTCACCTAGATACAACTTATCAGACTTACGCTCCTGAACATTGAAGTCGATAGTTTCTTCTTCGACAACAAGTTCTGGGCGATTCAGAACAAGATTCTTCACTTCGTCTTCTGGAAGAGAAGTACCTGGGGTGGTCCCCACTTCCACGATACGATCTTGTGCAGCAACTTTATCGTAAGTTTCTTTAAGCTGACGTTTTCCATTTTCTACTTCGATTAAACGAACACGGACACCTTGTTTTCCTTCTTGGAGGACACGAGTTTCACCTAGATACAACTTATCAGACTTACGTTCCTGAACATTGAAGTCGATGATTTCTTCTTCGATTACAAGTTCTGGTCTGTTAAGGACAAGATTTTTCACTTCGTCTTCTGGAAGAGAGGTGCCTGGGTTGGTTCCGACCAAGACGATGCGGTCTGTTGGTGCCTCTACCACTTCATGGAGTTTTTCTTCCTTACTTCCATCAGGATTAGTGCTTGTAAAGATACGTTCCTTACCAACTTTTCCTTCTTGTTCTACACGAGTTTCACCTAGATACAGTGTTGAATCTTTTTTCTCAACTATCTTGTAGGCCAAATCTTTTTCAACAAATTCGAGTTTTGGAAGATCTTGTTGTACTGCAGCAACTGTTTTCTCAGAAACTGGTTTTTCCTTAGTCAACTGGATACGGTATTCCTTGACTTGTTTTCCATTTTCTGAAACAAGACGAACAAGTACTGGAAGACTATCATCGCCACTATCTACCACAGTTGAAGCTACTTGATTGTTTTCTTCAACTGAAACTTTTGGACGTTGTCCGCTATAGGTTACTTGATAGTCTTGACGGTTTTCAGCGAAATCAGGGAGTTCTTTTCCATCTACAAGAATCTTCGATTGAGTGCTTTCTTGAGGAAATTCGCTTGGTGCAAGGAAGGTCATCTCAATCATCGCAACACCGCTCTTATCTGCTTTACGCTCCATACGCCATCTCATGGCTTTGGCTTTAACAGCTTTAAATGTTACGTTTATTTCATCACCAGCTTCAATGTCTTTATCCGCACGATAAGGAACAGCTTCCCAATTTTCTGGGTTGTTGAATGGATGTCCTGATTCATAAGCTTGGTAGTTTGAATAGTAGGTTGGCACTGCAAAGTCTGGACCGACATAGCGCTCTAAAACAAGTTTAGATGGTGCATCTGTACCACTATCTGCAAAGAAGTGAAGTTTGGCTTGCGCAACAGTCCGCTCTACAATCTTACCATTTTCACGGAAGATCACACCTGCTGATACTTCTGGATTAGAAGATGGCGTTGGAGACCAGTTTGTCCAACGACGATTTTCAGAGTGATCTCTATCATTGATATAGTCAACCCGGTCATGAGAACTGTCGTCAATATCATTAGTTGCTGAAGCAAAGGCCTGGTTACTGTTTTCATCATAGTTAGGGTTATCTGAAAGAGCCTCACCAAGTTTGTCTGTCACTCGTACAGTGAACTCAGCAGTAAGATTGCTACCAAGGACACGACCTCGAACAGTAAATTGACCTGCTTTTGTCAGATTTTCTGCTGGAACTTCTTCCCATTCAACTGTCAGGTCTTTTATTTCGTAACCGTCTTTACCTGTGAAGTAAACCGGAACCTTAGTCGGCAATTCGAGTGGTTGCCCTAGTTGCAACAAGCGAGCTTGTTTAACCGCAGCAACTGGTTTATGAGAAAGTAAGTTCTTATCCTTAGTGAAGTGCAGACGGTATTCTCCTAAGACGTCGCCATTTTCAGCTTTCGCGATGACACGAACTGGCTCACCTTCACGAACGCTTGGAACGACGGTAGCGAGACCATTGTTGCTAACACTTGCTGTGACTGCCGGAACTTTTCCATCTACAGACTCAAGGTAGTAGTCTGTCAAATCAGGGTTGAAGTTTGCTAAGTCTTTACCATCAACTTGGATTCTTGTTTGTCCTTGTTTGGCTGCCGCAACTTGTTTCGCAAAGATTTGTACTTCTGTGATAGACGTTCCACGCTTGTTATCTGCTTTAACCATGCGAATACGAACAGCATAGGTTTCAACTTTATCAAAGCTAAAGTGGTTCATTTCTCCAGCCTTGAGTTGAGCAGGGGCTTTTAAATTAGTCACTGGTTTCCAGTTGGCAGAATCATTAAAGACATGGTCCTCATTGGCTACAAAGCTAGGATTCTTAGGAGCTGTTGGAGCAGTATTACCAACATAATACTCAATCACATAAGACTTCGGTGCACCAACTCCATGGTCTTCGTGGAATCCGACACTTAGATTATCAACGGAGCGTTTGCTCAAGATACCTGAATCTCCAAACAGAACACCAACTGAAGCTTCTGGATTACTACGATTCCAGTTTGTCCAACGATTAGCTGGTCGGTCATTAAAGGAAATCAATTTATCGTTGACATTTGAAACAGGGTCGGTTGGATTTGAATCTGAAGCAAAGGCAAGTGGCAATTCTGAACCGGTCCATTGGTCAGAAATATTTGCACCTTGCTCAGTTTGAGCAGATACGCGAACATGAAGTTTAGTTGTTAATTGAGTACCTTCTAAGCGACCATTAACTGTAAAGACACCTTCCTTAGCGTATTGCTCTGGACGAATCGCATCCCATGTAACCTTAGCTGATGAAACGTGACCATTTGAATCATATGTACGAACGCTTTCTGGTAATTGTGGTGCTTCTGCGATTGGAGTTGTCACACTAACTTCTTCAACTGAAACGATACCTTCTACAGATACTTTAGCACGCGCTTCCAGGTCAATTCCTTCGACTTTACCTAACACTTCAAAGCTTTGATAGTGGTCTAGTTTTTCTTTCGGAATAGCTTGCCAAGTGACTTTGTGAGCTTTAGGGAAACCTTTGTCATACTCAACCGTTACTGTTGACGGAAGAGTAGGTTCTTGGTGTAAATCTGTCACTACATTTACAGGACGGATGGATTGCGCAATCTTCTTCTCAGTATTTGCTTGTATAGTGAGATTGATTTGACCTGTAGCACCCTCATATTCAGCTTTCAGAGTAAGTGCTCCTGGTTTATGCAACTCAAGCATTCCTTTTCGGACTGCAACTTCCCCTTCACCGCTTGTAGAGAAGCTCACCTTATCAGCTGGTAATACAGCTTGCGTTCCATCTTGATAATGAGCTCGAACCGACAAGTTGACTGTTTGGTCTTCTTTGAGACCGTCAGCTTGTTCCACTTGCAAGCTCAAATGAGCAATTTTTGGTGCTTCTTCTAGGAATTGAATTGCATAGGTTTTAAGAGGGCCACCATCTTTAGACTGAACAAAGATGCTTGCACGCATGCCGTTTGCTGCGCTTGCTTGAAGAACTGTAACATCCGCATTTTCAGCACTTGCTGTGACTTCTGGCAATTGGGCACCATAAGCAAGAGTGCGGTATTGCATTGGTTGTTGACTAGTAAGCCCTGTTACTGCCTCACCACCAACAGTAACAGTTGGCACTACAGGTGCTGCAGCTTTTCCTTCTTCTACCACAAGGGTTGCATGAATAGTTTCTCCAGCTAACTGACCAGTCATTTGAATACGCGATCCAGCTACTGAAAGTTTGGCTTTATCTGCTTCCGCAATCTCCCAACTATCTACTTCGTACTCTTGTACACTTCCATCGGTTACAAGTATTGACACATATTTATCTACAGTGTTCAAATCTGCTCCTGGAGCAACACGTTTAACTGTTGGTAATTCTTTCGCAATTGCTAGAACCTCGACACGAGCCTCTACCTCACGTCCATTTGCTGTACCTTTAACAGTCACAACTCCTGCTTGACTAACATCGACTTGAGACCAAGTTACTGGAAGTTTTTCACGACTACCATCGCTGTATACAAAACCTACTGTTTTCGGCATTTTTGGTTCTTTACCAATTAATGTACGAACTCTTGCTACTTCTGTCCCCAAAACAGTCTTCTCTTGTCCTTCTTTTTTACCAGTAAAGACAGTTACTTGACTAGATTTCAAGAGATCTGAATGGGCTGTCAGTGTGAATTTCCCTGCTTGTTCAGTTGATTTGACAATGGCAACCCCTTTACCATTAAATGCTTTACGAATCCAAGAACCATCTGCTTGTGCCTTATAGCGTTCACGGCTGGCTTGTTCTCCGTTATCGACGCCGACAAGTTGACCTTGTCCGTGCAATTGGAAGCGAACCAGATTATTGGCAGTTGGTACTACATTCCCTTGGCTGTCAACGATTTCGTAGTAGATGTATGTCAAGTCTTTTCCATCTGCTGCGATTGCATGCTCTTCCTTGATAAGACGAACTGCCGCTGGCTTACCAGCAGTCGTAATCTTATCTCGAGCAATTTCCTTGCCAGATTCATCACGAGCAATTGCTTCCAAGGTACCTGGTTGATAAGCAACTTTCCATTCAAGATAAAGTTCATTAGCATTAGCACCTTCTTGGTAAGTTCGTCCATCGCTAGTTTGTTTTTTGTTGAAAGTCTTAAGACCAAGAGATTTTCCATTCAAGAACAATTCTACACTTGCAGCATTAGAATAAGCACGTACAGGGATTTTATTTTCCGCGTCTGCTACATTGTCTATCAACTCTTTGTTTTCCCAGTTCCAGTGAGGAAGAAGGTGAACCATTGGTTTTTTCTTGGCAGAAACCCATTGACTTTGGTAAAGATAAAAGTCGTTTTTTGGAATACCTGCAGTATCTACGATACCAAAATAAGAGCTTTTAACCGGCGTGTTGTTTTGGTTGTGCCATGGAGTTGGTTCACCGATATAGTCCGTACCTGTCCAAATGAATTGACCAGCATAGCCAGCATTGTCACGGTCAAATGTCCATGAAGCAGTTGCCGTTTTACCCCAACCAACACGGTCATTCCCATAATCTGACTGTTCATAGTTACGCCATGACTGATTACTTTGTACCCACTCACGCTCTGGGTGGAAGTAACTTCCTCTTGTACGCGTTGCTGAAGATGTTTCTGACCCATAAATCAACCATTTTGGATGCTTAGCTCTGAGGGCTTTGTAATTATCTTCAGAGTAGTTAAATCCAACAGCATCGAGTTCATCAGCAATTTTTTCATGCCCACCGCTACCATTACCGAAACGGAACTTATCTGCTCCCATGGTAACATAACGAGTCTTATCAACACCCTTGATAACTTTGACTAGACGTTTAACAGTCGCTAGAGAATGGGGATCCCCATTTGCTTCACCGATTTCATTTCCGATTGACCACATAAAAACAGCAGGATTATTTTTGTCTCTCTCTACCATAGTACGTAGATCGTAGTCGGACCATTTTTCACCTTTTTTAGCCTCAGGATGGGTAGCATCTTTTTCAAAGAAACGTCCATAGTCATAAGGTTTCTTTCCGCCATACCAAGTATCAAAGGCCTCTTCTTGAACAAGTAAACCAAGTTCAGCTGCAATCTGTAAAGTCTGAGGACTTGCTGGGTTGTGAGTCGTACGAATCGAATTCACTCCCATTTCCTTCATCTGTTTCAGTCTACGGTACTCAGCCTTGTAGTTTTCTTCTGCTCCAAGCGCTCCGTGGTCATGGTGCAAGGAAACTCCATGGAATTTAATGCGTTCACCATTCAAAGAGAAGCCCTCATTTGGAGTCCAGTTATAATATCGGTAACCAAACAGATCCTTCTTAGCATCAACTAATTGACCGTCCCGGTAAACACGCGTAATCAATTCGTACAAGGCAGGTTTGTCATTTAAAACGGTCCAGAGTTTTGGTCTTTCAACTTCTAAAATCGCATCAAGGCTAGTTGCTTCATGTGCTTTCAAGGTACGACTCTCTGTACGTACTAGACCTGTCACAGCCTGATCACCACGTTCAACGATTTGATATTCTGCTACAAGTTCATGGTCTTTGTCGTCCGTATTGACGATTTTGCTGGTCACATGAGTTTCAACCTTGCCATGTTGTTGTTCTTCAAGTTTTGGTGTTAAAATAGTTGTCCCATTTTTCTCAACATGCACCTTATCTGTCACTTGTAAAGTCACATCACGGTAGATACCACTTCCTGAATACCAACGGCTGCTTGGCTGTTTGTTGACTGTATGAACAGCAATTACATTCTCACGTCCATCTTTGTTCAAGTATTTAGTGATATCATATGAAAATTGATTATAACCATTTGGGTAATGACCCACTAACTGACCATTGACATAAACTTGAGAATCCATGTAGACGCCATCAAAAGTAAGGCGAACATTTTTCTTGAGGTCTTTTTCATCTAGTTTGAAAGTCTTGCGATACCAAGCTTCCCCACCGTTAAGCTGTCCACCTTCATTTTGTGCAGGAGATTCATGATCAAAATCGTTAAAGATACTCCAGTCATGCGGTAAATCTAATTTTTTCCACGTAGATACATCTGCATCCGGTTTAATGGCTTCTTTAGAATTCGCATTGAGTTTAAAGTGCCAATTTTGGTTAAAATTCACTTTTCTGTCTTCAATCATTTGATTGACTTCTTCATTTGTCACAGCTTTAACATCTTCCTTGAGCGGTTTTTCTTGACTTGAAGCTTGTGATTCTATCTTTGGAGCTTTTTCTTCAGATTTTGAAGACGCTTTTTCCTCTTTTAGAGTTACTGCTTCATCTTCTTTCTTCTCAGATGAAATAGACTCAGTCGCACTAGGTTGTTTTTGTGCTGTACTTTCGACTACATTTTTAGTTTCCAAAGCTTGATCAACCTTTTCTTCTACTATCGGTTTTTCCTCTTTAGGTTTCTCAGCAGTATGAGTAATAGGTGTTTCATCCGCATTAACTACAGATTCTCCAGCTATATTTCCTGCGAATAGAACTGCACAAGTTCCAATCATTACTGAGCAAGCTCCTACAGCAAACTTACGAATGCTATAAACTCTTTTCCGATTCCAATGGCCTTTTCCCATAAAATCCCCCTTTTAGTAATCGCTTTCATTTTTGTGTAAGCGCATAACTTTTAATAGTCTTTTATCCTTATTTTATAAAATAATATAGGAATTTTCAATACTTTAAGCACATAAAATAATATTTTTGATTGTTTTTTCTAAAATTTGTAGAAGAATTAAAAATCTGAATGTAGTTTTAAAAGAAAAAATACTTACTAACATCTAAATCTTGAGCACCAAAAAAGTCCCTTTAAAAGGAACTTCTTCTACTTATAATTAAAAGTTTTCCCTGCCAACTTATCAGCTAGCTTGGGAAAGAGAGTATAAAACTTATGGGCTAAGTTCAACAACATCGGTAGATTGAGTTCTCGTTTGTTTTTTCCTATAATCTTGACAATCTTTTTAGCCACTGTATCTGGTTCTAGCAGGAAACGGTCAACCGACTTGAGATAGGTCCCATCTGGGTCTGCTTGGTCAAAAAATCCTGTGCGGATTGGTCCTGGATTGACCGTCGTTACATAAACACCGTAGGACATGAGTTCTAGGCGCAGAGCATTTGAAAAACCAATGGCCGCAAACTTGGTCGCTGAGTAAAGACTGGACTTGCCAGTAGCGATCAAACCTGCCATGCTAACAATATTGATGATATGGCCTTTTCGACTTTCCTTCATTCGAGCCGCAAGGTGTCGAGATAGGTTCATCAGTGCAAAGGTATTGACCTCGAACATCTGATGAATATCTTGGTCGGAAATCTGGTCAAATTCCTCAAAGATCCCGTAACCAGCGTTGTTTATCAAAACATCAATCTCGCCATAGCGGAGATAGAGGTCTGCTACCAGAGTTTCTAAGGCTGAATCATCGGTAATATCGATTTCAATCAATTCTGCATGGGAATGGTTTCCGTAGAGTTGGGCTAATTTTTCCTTATTTCTTCCAAGCAAGATAAGTTGGTCATTTTGCAAGAGTTTGACCATTTCTTGGGCTAGGCCACCGCTAGCTCCGGTAATGAGAATAGTACGCATACTTATCCTTTCTCAAGCTTTTAGATTTCCACTTCTTCCAAGTCTTTTACCACATGGACATTTTCAAAAACACTAGCAGCGTCTTTTTTGAGCTTGCTGATATCTTTTGAGAGGAAACGGGCACTGATGTGGTTGAGTAAGAGGCGTTTGACACCTGCTTCTACCGCTACTTGTGCAGCTTGCATGTTAGTAGAGTGGCCATGGTTACGAGCAATTTTTTCATCGCCCTTGCCATAAGTGGACTCATGAACCAAGACATCAGCATTAACAGCCAGACGTACGCTGGCATTGGTTTTGCGGGTATCACCAAGTATAGTGATAATCTTACCTGGACGAGGAGCTGAGATATAGTCAGCTGCCTTGATTTCAGTCCCATCTTCTAAAACAACATCCTGACCGTTTTTGATTTTTCCAAAAAGTGGGCCAAATGGGACACCAGCTGCCTTGAGTTTTTCAGCATCCAGCGTTCCTTCCAAGTCCTTTTGCATGACACGGTAACCAACACAGAAAATAGTATGGTCCAGCTCCTCTGCATACACAGTGAATTTATCGGTCTCAAGGATTTTGCCTAAAGAATTTTGGTCAAACTCATGAAAATAAATACGATAAGGCAGGCGAGAACCTGACACACGAAGACTGGTTAAGACAAAGGACTTAATCCCTTGCGGTCCATAGATTTCCAAATCTGTCTGCTCTTCATTGGCCTGAAAGGCACGACTAGAAAGGAAACCTGGCAAGCCAAAGATGTGGTCTCCATGTAGGTGGGTAATAAAGATTTTGCTGACCTTACGTGGTCGAATTGTCGTTTCCAGAATGCGATTTTGCGTACCTTCTCCACAGTCAAAGAGCCAGACTTCGTTAATCTCGTCCAAGAGTTTCAGGGCGAGACTGGAGACATTGCGGGCTTTAGAGGGCTGACCTGCCCCCGTTCCTAAAAATTGAATATCCATTCGATACTTTCTAATTAATCAATATATAACATGGCTGTGCGGTTTTCCGATCGGAAATAGCGCTTGCCAGAAAAAGCAGTAGCTTCTTGTAATAACTCCTCTTGACTGTAGCCTTTTAGACGTTTGCGACCATCAGCCAAATTTTCCAAATCAGTCAAAGCTGTTAGACTCTCCATGCTAACAACTTCCTCATCTCCAACAGCCTTCATGTAAATCTTGCCAGACTCCTCAAAGACCAGTTGATGGGGGAAAATTTGCGCAATTTCAAAAAGCAAGTCATCTGAGATTACCTTTTCATTTTCAGAGAAAATCCGACCCAGACCCTCACTCTCATAACAAAAACCAAAGGATTTACCAGATAGATTAAGCCGAATAAAAGGCTTATTTTCTAGGGTGAAACTTGGCTCAGTATTGTAAAGATTCAGTTCCTGACTGAGTTCCGCAAAATAATCCGTCGCAGCCTCAGGACTTTTTTTCTGGTAGAGTTCTGCAAAGTAAGCATTGACCACGCTAGGCGGAGGAGTGATCAGTGCCAACTGCTCTTGCTCTGTCTTTCCAGCTAGAAGCTGATCCAGATAGACCTTGTCCAGACTTGTATAGCCCCCATATTTTAGAGCCATCGTTTTAATATCAGTCATAAAATTCCTCTAACCTCCATTTATTTTTCTCGGAAATGTAGCCTGTAATCACTTCTCCATCATCTTGGTAGTCACGATCTTCAAGAATCGCAACACTTTCTAAATCATGAATCTTGTAGGACTTGGAAAAAGGCACGCGCAGGGTAAAGGATTCAAAAATATCCTTGATTTTCTCTAAAAACAAAGCCTGCAAATTCTCACGACTATCCTCAGACTTGGCAGAAATGAGAGAATAGGGCGTTTGAGTCGGCATAAAATCCTCCACCAAATCCGCTTTATTATAAAGGGTCAGGCGAGGAATATCCTCCATATCCAAGTCTTTCATAATGGACAGGACTGTTTTTTCATGCTCCTCGTGGTAAGGATTGCTGGCATCGATAACATGAACAAGAAGGTCCACATGCTTGCTTTCTTCCAAAGTTGACTTGAAACTAGACACCAACTCTGTCGGTAAATCTTGGATAAACCCAACCGTATCCGTCAAGGTTACTTGGAGATTGCCTCCCAGATGGATACTCTTAGTCGTCGCATCTAGAGTCGCAAATAGCTCGTCTGCCTCATACTGGGTCTTACTGGTCAAGGTATTCATAATGGTCGATTTCCCAGCATTGGTGTAGCCAATCAAACCAATCTTAAAGGTGCTCGACTCCAGACGTTTTTCTCTGACTGTCGCCCGATTTTTCTCAACCACCTTGAGCTGTCTTTCAATATCCGTAATTTGATTGCGAACACTACGACGGTTCAGCTCCAGCTGGCTTTCACCAGGTCCACGGGAACCAATTCCCCCAGCCTGACGGCTGAGCATAATCCCCTGACCAACCAAGCGGGGCAAGAGATACTTGAGCTGAGCCAAATGCACTTGGAGTTTCCCTTCATGGCTTCGAGCCCGCATGGCAAAGATATCCAAAATCAACTGCATACGATCAATGACCTTGACACCCAGAACTTCCTCCAGATTGACATTTTGTCGCGGAGTCAAGCGGTTGTTGACAATGACAGTGGTAATTTCTTCTGCATCCACCATGAGGGCAATTTCTTCCAACTTACCAGAACCGACAAAGGTCTTGGAGTCATACTTTTCACGCTTTTGTCTATAACTATCTACAACGACTGCTCCAGCTGTCTTGGCTAGACTGGCCAATTCTTCCATAGAGAGGTCAAAATTGTCCATGCCTTGCAATTCCACACCAATCAGCAGAACTCGCTCCTCTTTTTTCTCCGTTTCAATCATCTAAAAACTCCTCTATCTGGCTTAAAATGCGGCCTTGCACACCAGCTTCTCCAATCTGATAAAAGGTGACCTGCATGCGATTACGGAACCAGGTCAACTGACGCTTGGCAAAACGACGGGTCGCCTGTTTGAGATTCTCACTAGCTTCCTCCAAGGTCTGATCTCCACGGAAATACGGAAAGAGTTCCTTGTAACCAATCCCTTTAGCAGCCTGCACATCTGGATAATGGTCAAAAAGCCACTTGGCCTCATCCAAAAGACCAGCCTCAAACATCAGGTCCACTCGGTGATTGATACGTTCATATAATTGACTGCGCTCATCATCCAAGCAGATAATCAGCGGTTCATATAGACTCTCTTGATTTTCCAAGTCCTGACCAAAATGGGCAATTTCCAAGGCACGCATAGCACGACGACGATTAAACTGAGGAATTTCAAGGCCTGCTTGCGCCACAAGATGAGCTAATTCCTCATCTGTATAAGGCTCCAAATTAGCCCGATAGGCCAAAATCTCCTCATGAGGTGTCTCCCCACCCAGGTGGTAACCTTCTAGCAAGCTCTGGATATAAAGTCCAGTCCCACCAGCAATAATGGCTAGTTTACCACGACTGTGAATATCCTCAATAGCCATCTTAGCTTCTGAAACAAAATCAAAAGCCGAGTAAGACTCGGTTACCTCTCTAACATCGATTAAATGATGAGGAACAGCTGCCTGCTCTTCTGGATTAGCCTTGGCCGTCCCAATATCAAGTCCTCGATAGACTTGCTGGCTATCTCCACTAACCACTTCGCCATTAAAACGCTTTGCAACTTCGATGGCAAGGGCTGTTTTTCCAACTGCAGTCGGTCCAACAATCACAATTATTTTTGTTTTCATCTTTTTTCCTTGAAAAATTCCCATTTTTTCGTTACTATTATTATAACACAAAAAGGTCAGTCAGAAAAATGTGACCTCTTGAGGGGGCTGGCTGATTAAGAAGATAAAGGAGGAAGACTCATGGCTAAAGGATTCGCTAAAGGTCTTGTAACAGGTGTCGCAGGAACTGTCGCTGCCGTCGCAGGTGCAGTATACGCATTTAAAAAGAAAGTGATCGAACCAGAAGAGCAAAAAGCAGCTTTCATCGAAGAAAACCGTAAAAAAGCAGCTCGTCGCCGCGTATCACGTTAAAAAACAAAAGAAGTTGGGATTTATTGTCTCAACTTCTTTTTTCTATTCTTTTAAATAGCTAGGTCAAACTTCAACTGCGGCTTAACAGGATTATAATCCACCAACTCAAAATCTTCTGCTTTGATATCAAAGAAATTAGTCCCATCAGGAACATTCAAGACCAAACGTGGTTGGCAGTTTGATGGCTCACGACGAAGCAATTCCTGAGCTTGTTCAAATTGATTGTCATAGATATGGAGGTTGTTGATGAAGTAGAAGAACTTACCAACCTTCCAGCCAAAATGCTTGGCAATCATCATTTGAAGAGCCACATACTGCATGGCATTGATGTGGTGGGCCACTAGCATGTCGTTAGAACGCTGGGTCAAGGTCGCATCCAGATAGATTTCTCCATCTACACGGCGGACATCAAACATGGTCTGAAAGGCGCAGGGGAGCAGCCCATCTGTCTCCTCAAAAGCTTGGTAATCCCAAAGGGAGATAATGTTTCGACGGTTCCAAGGATTAGCTTCCAACTGCTTGAGAAGCTTATTGATAATATCGTGTTTCTTAACGACTGCCCCGTAACGCTCACCAATAGTTCCCGTATCTCCCACCTCCCAGTCATTCCAGTAGTGAACATTGTACTTGCTATTCAGCACTTCTAGGCTATTAGACTGGTCTTGGTAGATCCAGAGCACTTCCTTGATGGCGGATTTGATGGCAATAGGACGCAAGGTTGTGATGGGGAATTCCCCCTTTGCCAAGTCATACTCGGCAAATGCACCCGTTACATACTTGGAATTGGCAACTGTCCCATCCTTGTACTTAGGACGGGCCTGCTCAGAAAAGACACCGTCTTTGAGGATTCGTTCAATATTTTCTTTAAAAATCGTATCTGCTTTTGTCATTTACTCTCACCTCATTTATTGTCCTAACTAGTATAGCATAAAAAAGAAAAGAGGATCATTACTAACTCTAGGTTCGCATTTTTCCTCTTTTATTATTTTACTGCAATACAAGTGATGCTGCCCCGATAACTCCAGCGTCATTTCCTAGAGTTGCAAGAGCCAATTTTGTTGATGTGCGTACTTGTGGGAAGGTATTTTCATCGTAGACTTTTTGAACACCTTGTAGAAGGAATTCTCCTGCAGCTGACACACCACCACCGATGACGATTGTTGATGGGTTTAGGATTGAGCCAATGTTAGCACAAGCGATTCCCAAGTAACGTGAGAAGTTACGGTAAACGATCAAAGCAAGGTCGTCTCCTTCTTTTGCCAAATCAAAGACAGTCTTAGCAGTTACTTCTTCTCCGTTATCAATCAAACGTTTCAAGGCTGCATCGCCTTCGTATTCATCGGCATAACGACGAGTCAAGTTGACAATTCCTGTTGCTGAAGCAACTGTCTCAAGGCAACCTTTCTTACCGCAGGTACATGCGATTGGTTGGTCAAAGTCAACAGTGATGTGGCCAAGCTCACCTGCTGCACCAGCAACACCGTGAAGCAATTTACCTTCTGCAACGATACCGCCACCAACACCAGTTCCGAGTGTCATAAAGACAACATCTGGTTGGTTATCACCAGCACCCATCCAGCGCTCACCAAGAGCTGCCACGTTGGCATCATTATCGATGAAAAATGGAATGCCCAAGGCTTTTTCAATCTTTTCTTTGATTGGTTGAAGGGTTTTCCAGTTGAGGTTGTAGGCACCGATAACAGTCCCTTTTTCACGGTCAACCACACCTGGTGATCCCATTCCAATACCTTGGAAGTCTGCTGCTGCCAATCCAAGCAAGTCCAAACGATGTTGAATAGACTCAATCATATCATCAACGATATGACTTCCCTCATCCAAAATGTTGGTCTTGATAGACCATTTTTCTTGGATTTCTCCTGCTGTTGTCAAGATTGCAAATTTGATAGAAGTTCCACCAAGGTCAATCCCAATAATCTTTTGACTCATCGTCTTCTCCTTTTTAATTGAAAATGCTTACAGATATAGTATAACAAAATCATTAGATTTGTGCAAAGCTTTGCATGAAAAAGTTACATCTAATAATTAATAACTATTTATCCCCTAGTTTTTGAATTGCATAATTAGCTTCTTCTTCTGTAAATCCTCCATCATAAGGCGAGACTAGCCGTCTATGTATTTCCAATTTCGATATTTTATTATATTTTCTATAATCCCTTGCTGTAGCTAAGGCATTCGCCTTATAGTCTGCTTGCAAATGATTGATAGCATATTGTGCAGTGTCACTATTAAAACCTTCAAAAATTAACATCCTATAAATTCTTTTTTTTGACAAATGAATCCTATTATAAGCTTGTGCTTCCTTTAAAGCTGCTGAGTATGGATTCCCGTTTGCCGGTTTTGGTTGCCGCACACCATCGTATCCTACATAGTAACGGCCACCATCTACCCATTTGCCCCTAGCCATTTCACCATCTGATCCAACATAGTAACGGCCACCATCTACCCATTCATTCTTGGCCATCTTTCCATCCGATTTATAATAATAAGCTCCTACCCATTTATTGCGAGGATAGCTGCCTTCTGATGGTAGATTAAGTTTTTGAATAGCATAGTTGGCTTCTTCTTTGGTAAAGCTACCATCATACGGAGAGGTCAGCTTTCTATATATTTCTGATCTAGATGAACTACCATATTTTCTATAATCCCTTGCTGTAGCTAAGGCATTCGCCTTATAGTCTGCTTGCAAATGATTGATAGCATATTGTGCAGTGTCACTATTAAAACCTTCAAAAATTAACATCCTATAAATTCTTTTTTTTGACAAATGAATCCTATTATAAGCTTGTGCTTCCTTTAAAGCTGCTGAGTATGGATTCCCGTTTGCCGGTTTTGGTTGCCGCACACCATCGTATCCTACATAGTAACGGCCACCATCTACCCATTTGCCCCTAACCATTTCACCATCTGATTTAACATAGTAACGACCACCATCTACCCATTCATTCTTGGCCATCTTACCATCTGATTTGAGATAATAATTTCCTACCCATTTGTTGCGAGCAGAGCTTCCTTCTGCTGTTAGATAATAATATGAACCATGCTTTTTATCATAAATCCAGTCACTTTTAACCTTTTTTCCATCAGAATCAACATAATAACGACCACCATCTACCCATTCATTTTTAGCTCTCTTTCCATCTGATTTGACGTAGTAATTTCCTACCCAGCCAGACTGAACTTTAGATTTTGATTTATCCTGTTTAGGAGTTGTTTCTTTTGCTTTTTCAGTCGGTTTTGGTGCCGGCTTCGGCGTGGGTTTTGGTGCTGGCTTCGACGCGGGTTTCGGTGCGGGCTTCAGCGCAGGTTTTGGTGCTGGTTTCGGCGTGGGTTTTGGTGCCGGCTTCGGCGCGGGTTTTGGTGCCGGTTTCGGCGCGGGTTTTGGTGCTGGCTTCGGCGCAGGTTTTGGTGCTGGCTTCGGCGCTGGTTTCGGTGCCGGCTTCAGCGCAGGTTTTGGTGCCGGCTTCGGCGCAGGTTTTGATGCTGGCTTCGGCGCGGGTTTGGGTGTCGGCTTCGGCGCGGGTTTCGGTGCTGGCTTCGGCGTGGGTTTGGGTGTCGGCTTCGGCGCAGGTTTTGGTGCTGGCTTCGGCGCAGGTTTTGATGCTGGCTTCGGCGCAAGTTTTGGTGCCGGCTTCGGCGCGGGTTTTGGTACTGGCTTCGGCGCGGGTTTTGGTGCGGGTTTTGGTACTGGCTTCGGCGCAGGTTTTGGTGCGGGTTTTGGTGCCGGCTTCGGCGCGGGTTTTGGTGCGGGTTTTGTATTCTCTTTTACAATCTTACCATTTTTAGACGTATCCTTTTCTTGAGCAGATACTTTCTGAGATGAGAAAGGCAACATCCCCATTGTATCTGAAAGAGAAACAAGTGCAAAAGTAGTTGCTGCTAAACTTGTAACCAAAATTTTTTTTGATTTTCTCATAAAAATCTCCTTTTCTTATGATTTACACTTATAGTATATCATATCCTTAATCTTTTTTACATTAAAATAATAACTATACAAGCACTAATCTGAAGCTGAGCGAGTAGAAATTGAAGCTTATTTAAACGTAGGACTCAAACCGGCTGAGTTTGCTCATAGACTGGGGAGAAACCAACGGGACATAGCATAGATGCCTTTGTTCACACCTATAAACTCCAACCCCTTTTTGAAATTGGAAAATCCATTCTGTTCTGGGTGGAAAGACAATAGGAGAACCTTCTATTTTGCACTTGGCTATAGTCGGCAAAAAAGCTGTTTGAGCTCACTCAAACAGCTTGAAAGATACTCTCTTAATCAGAGGAACAACTTTGTTGTACTTGACTTGTCAATTGGTGTTAAAATAGTTATTCTAAATAATTAGTCGCCTAGATGTTGAATGGCATAGTTTGCTTCTTCTTTTGTAAATTGTCCACTCCAAGGATTAGTTAGCCAGTCATAAATTTTTGTCTTTGATAAATTGGTATTCTTTCGGTATTCTCTTGCTTTAGCTAAGGCATTAGCCTTATAGTCTGCTTGCAAATGATTGATAGCATATTGTGCAGTGTCACTATTAAAACCTTCATAAATTAACATCTCATAAATTCTTTTTTTTGACAAATGAATCCTATTATAATCTTGTGCTGTCTTTAAAGCAGCATTGTTCTGCTTCCCATCTAGTTTTGGTTGCCGCACACCATCGTATCCTACATAGTGACGGCCACCATCTACCCATTTGCCCCTTACCATTTTGCCTTCAGAATCAACATAGTAACGGCCACCATCTACCCATTCATTCTTGGCCATCTTTCCATCTGATTTGAAATAAGAATTTCCTACCCATTTATTGCGAGCATGGCTGCCTTCTGATGGTAGATTAAGTTTTTGAATGGCATAGTTTGCTTCTTCTTTTGTAAATTGTCCATTCCAAGGATTAGTTAGCCACTCATAAATCTTTGTTTTTGATAAATGGTTATTCTTTCGGTATTCTCTTGCTTTAGCTAAAGCATTCGCCTTATAGTCTGCTTGCAAATGATTGATAGCATATTGTGCAGTGTCACTATTAAAACCTTCATAAATTAACATCTCATAAATTCTTTTTTTTGACAAATGAATCCTATTATAATCTTGTGCTGTCTTTAAAGCAGCATTGTTCTGCTTCCTATCTAGTTTTGGTTGCCGCACACCATCGTATCCTACATAGTGACGGCCACCATCTACCCATTTGCCCCTTACCATTTTGCCTTCAGAATCAACATAGTAACGACCACCATCTACCCATTCATTCTTGGCCATTTTTCCATCTGATTTGAGATAAGAATTTCCTACCCATTTATTGCGAGCAGAGCTTCCTTCTGCTGTTAGATAATAATAGGAACCATGCTTTTTATCATAAATCCAGTCACTTTTAACCTTTTTTCCATCAGAATCAACATAATAACGACCGCCATCTACCCACTCATTTTTAGCTCTCTTTCCATCTGATTTGAGGTAGTAATTTCCTACCCAGCCAGACTGAACTTTAGATTTTGATTTATCCTGTTTAGGAGTTGTTTCTTTAGGTTTTTCAGTCGGTTTTGGTGCCGGTTTTGGCGCGGGTTTTGGTGCCGGTTTTGGTGCCGGTTTTGGTGCCGGCTTCAGCGCGGGTTTTGGTGCCGGCTTCGGCGCGGGTTTTGGCGCAGGTTTTGGCGCGGGTTTTGGTGCCGGCTTCGGCGCGGGTTTGGGCGCGGGCTTTGGTGCCGGTTTTGGTGTGGGTTTTGGTGCCGGTTTTGGTGCCGGTTTTGGTGCCGGTTTTGGTGTCGGTTTTGGTGCCGGCTTCGGCGTGGGTTTTGGTACTGGCTTCGGCGCGGGTTTCGGTGCTGGCTTCGGCGTGGGTTTTGATGCTGGCTTCGGCGCAGGTTTTGGTGCTGGCTTCGGCGCAGGTTTTGATGCTGGCTTCGGCGCAAGTTTTGGTGCCGGCTT